>CAYHFB010000257.1:0-5917 GCA_964355695.1 uncultured candidatus Brocadiaceae bacterium | reverse complement strand
GTAACCTTGTTATTTACACTATGTTATGGCGTGTAGCAGGCTTGTTTGAGAACTATTAATTGGAATGAGACAAGAGGTCTGGGCTTAAAAAATATAAAGAAAATTATTTGAACACACGTTACGTAAATGCATTAAATAAAATTTACAAATACTGAATAAGTGCCCCATGACACAAAGTGCCCCATGACACATAATGTCTCATGGGGCACTTTGGCTGAAATAATGCTAAGCGCTGTTACCTTGTTTTTTATCGGGCGTTCACCTCAATCCTTAACAATCCTTCCCTCAATCCGTACTACAATCCATCAACTTCTTGTTTTTTATGCTCGTTTTTCAAAATGCACAACGGTAAGGTATTGATTAGATTATGCTTACGTAAAGTTTAGAGCATTGAGTTTTTTGTCATTTGAAATTGTTTCGTATTTCGATATTCGTATTTCGAATTTGGTTGCGGCCAGAGGCCGCGCCAGGATGCTTCATGTCATACCCTTTTGTCTAGAAAAAACCTTAGTACGAACAAGGGGGGAGCTGAACGGTTACGCGTGAGCGGTGGGTAAGGAGATATCCCTATTGTTTCAGCCCCGGAGGGGCGATCTGTTTGCAGCATCAGCAGAAGCGGCCTGATATACGCCAGAAATCAAAAAAGGGAAAAGATTGAATTTCCTTGAAAGCCTTTAAATTACTGGTAAAATCGACGACATTAAACGTTTTACCCGCAGTTTATTTTTACCGTACCTTTTCATGAGGCGCCGTGCGTCATTTTTATGAATAATAGTGCTACTACCCGTGTCTCGGTCGTTTCCTGTGAGAGTTACGATAGAGAAAAGATTGTTGCAGCAGTGGAACAAACCTTTAACCATTTTGGCGGCATTCAGGCCATTGTAAAAAAAGGGACGACGGTATTATTAAAACCTAACTGGCTAAAGAAAAGCCGTCCGGAAGAGTGCGTTATCACCCATCCGACACTCATAGAAGTTGTTGCCGAAAAGGTACTGGAAGCAGGCGCAAAGGTTATTATCGGTGATAGCCCGGCCTTTGGCGCGGTAGCGGATATTGCCAAGCGTGTAGGACTTGACCTGTTTGCAAAAAAGCATGGCATTGAGATCATCGAACTCGACGCGCCACGGAAGATAAAGGCTCTTTGCGGAAAAAAACACTTCAAACTAACCGTTTCCGGCAAGGCGCTTGACGTGGATGCCATCATCAACCTTCCAAAACTCAAGGTACACTGCCAAATTTTATATACTGCGGCGGTGAAGAACATGTACGGGTGCGTTTCGGGTAAGAGGAAGGCATGGAGACACTTCAAATCGAACAATAATATTGATTGGTACACGGAAATGCTCCTGGCGAATTATCAAGCCGTCAAGCCCGTTTTTACCCTGGTGGACGCCGTTATGTCCATGGAGAAACGCGGGCCAACCGGTGGCGTGCCGAAGCAGACGGCGCTTATCCTGGGGGGAGTTGATTGCATCGCTATTGACCGGATTATCGCCGATATCATCAGCGTCCATCCATCCCACGTGCCGATCCTGCGCACGGCAAAGACGCACGGCATTGGCGAGCAGGATATTGACAGGATTGAAATCGTCGGTAATCCCCTATCGTCCGTCAGAATGCATGACTTTGTGCTTCCTAATATATCGCCCATTGGTTTTAGCGCCAAACAGATCGTCAAAAGCCTGGTGAAACACTTGTGGCTGAAGAGCTTTGGAAAGGCGTCTATGCTGCTCCTGGCCGCATCTTTTCTATTCCCGCTGTGCGCCTTCTCCGAACCGGACAGACTAAAGAGTTTTCCATCGCCGATTGCCATTGATGACATTATCCACGTCCCCACCGGCAATAAGGTTTCCTTTCCCGACCTTTCCGCCTTTTTTGATTCTCCGGGCATTCTTTACGTCGGGGAAACCCACGCCAATAAGGCCTCGCACGAGGTACAATTAAAGGTGCTGAAGGCATGTTATGAGAAATTTCAGGGGAATATCGCCATTGGCATGGAGATGTTTACCAGGCCTTACCAGCCATTCCTCGACCAGTGGGTTGCCGCTGAAATTGACGAGAACAAGTTCCTTGAGGATACCAAATGGGACTCGGAATGGGGATACGACTACACGTTGTACAAAGACATCCTTGACTTTGCCCGCGAAAAGAAGATTCCGATTGTTGCGCTCAATGCGCCCAGGACGGTGGTGAAAATGGTCAGCAAAAAGGGCTTGAAGGACTTGACCGAAGAGGAGAAGAAGCTCGTGCCGGAAATGGACACGTCAGACTTCTTTCACCGGGTTTACATGGAAAAGATCGTCGGCAAACACCTGGAACAGGGCGCAAACCTTGACCGGTATAATGAGGTGCAGTCCTTGTGGGAAGAATACATGGCACAGTCGATCGCCGATTACATGACTTCCTGGGAGGGCAAAGGCAAGAAGATGCTGGTCTTCGCGGGCAACGGACACATTATTTACGACTTCGGCATACCGAAAAGGGTCTTCCGCCGCAATCCGTTCCCTTACTACACCATTTATCCGGCTGAATTTCAGGAAGGCAAACCCACGATAACCAATCAGGACATCTTTATGGCGGAAATCCCCCTGGAGCCCGCTGATTTTGTCTGGGTAATTTCCCCCGTGATAGAACAAAAGAGGATATATCTGGGCGTCCAGCTCCCCAAGACGGGCGATAAGAAACTCGCCATCCAGACCATCACCCCCGGAAGTCCGGCAGAGAAGGCGGGCATTTTGCCCGGTGACGTTATCGTGTCGATAGACGGGAAAAACCTGAAGAGCGTTATGGAACTGGTCCATTACCTCCAGACGAAGCACTTTGGGGAGACGTGTAACGTGGCGGTCGATAGGGGTGGTGCGCCGTTCTCCTTTGCAGTCGAACTTTTTGAAATGCCGCAGGAATGAAAATAATGGACAAAAGTCCGTTTGATCCCGTTACGCTGTCAAAGATCGCCGGTATGGAACTGCGGGCCAGGCAGGTAGTTGACGGCATATTATCCGGCATACACAAAAGCCCTTATCAGGGTTCCAGTATTGAATTCCTTGAGCACAAGGAGTATTCGCCGGGAAGTGAAATAAAGCACATCGACTGGAAGGTACACGCCAGGTCGGACAAATATTACGTCAAACAGTTCGAAGAAGAAACGAACCTCAAGTGTTATCTCTTCCTCGACACCAGCGGCTCAATGGGCTACCAATCCGCCGGCGTCAGCAAATATGAATACGCAAGCAACCTGGCCGCCTCATTGTCCTATTTGTTGCTAAAGCAGACGGACCTCGTTGGTTTGATTAACTTCCGCGATAAGGTGCTGCAATACGTCCCGCCGCGTTCCCGTATTGTCCATCTGCATGTCCTTCTGAATGCACTGGTGGGATTCAAGGCCGCCGGCAAGTCAGACGTTGCCGCCGCGCTGGGCGAATTTGAAGGGAAAATCGGACGGCGCTCCCTCATCATCATCGTATCTGATTTTTTCGATGACGTTGAGAAGGTCATCCGCCGGATCAAATACTTCCAATCCAGGAAGAGCGAGGTTATCTTATTTCAGGTACTCGACCCATACGAACTAACCTTCCCCTTCGAGACCATTACCTATTTTGAGTCGTTGGAAGATGACCGGCGCATCCTGGCCGACCCCAAATCCATCAAAGAACATTATCTTGCAGGCATCAACCGCTTCCTGGAACAACTTAAGCAGTCGTGCTATGAGAACCGGATTGAGTATCAACTGATCGACACCTCAATGCCGCTTGATCAGGTATTGGTTGATTTTTTGGCGAGAAGGACAAGCGCCCTTCGTTGAAGGGTTGTCCTACGGCTGCGTCAGCTTATCCAGAATACCTCTTAGCAGGCGGGGGTCGATGTACCGGATGCCCAGCTTGTCGGCCCATTTGACGATGCCGGTGTCGGCTGATATGAGGATGCCGTCCATTTCCTTTGCCAGGAGGATGAGGTCTACGTCTTCCTTGCTGTCGATGATTCCTTCGCGCAGGGCGGAGCGATATTTTTTCCTTAGATTGGCGATCATCTCCGGTTCCGTTTCAGGCGACGTCTCCCTTACCGCGTCTTCAGCCACCCGCAACCCCTTGTCAATCCGATGGCGCACGTCTTCAATGAGTTCGTAGAGCAAAAAAGCCGGAACGGTCATTTCGTATCGCTTCGGTGGTTTTTGGAAGATGCGGATTTGCATGTCCGCGGGGATGTCCTTTATCTCAACAAAATTAAGCAATTCCTGAAAGATTGACGGCGGCATGTAAAAAGTCGGGCCATCCAGCTTGCCGATAATTTCCAGAAAGCCGCGCAACGACTCCGTGGGACTCTCGCCAAACGATTGATATACATCCGGATTCGTGAAGATACTCGTATCAATAATGATGCGCTCTTGCTTAAGGTTTTTTTCCATAGCTTGATTTTTCTCTTTCTCTCTCCGTGCGGAGGAAAGTGGTTATGAAGAGTTGTTCTTCGGCGGGACTCATCTCCTTATCCCGCCTTTTCATTGCAATCTTTGCCACCAGCAGCGCCTTTTCCGTCAGGTAATCGGAACGGATTTTATCGGAGTACCAGGTGAAAGAAGGGAGGTACCTTGGCGGATAGCCGGACGTGGCGACGTTGCAGGAAAAACCATACATGCTGCCCGTCATGATCGTTGTGTTAATGGCCGTTTTCGTATGGTCGCCCAGCGCCGCGCCGAGAAACATCATATCCGTATTAATGAACCGTCCTTCCCATTCAACCTTAATAATTTTATAGGTATTAAGCAGGTTGCTGTTTACCGTGTCGGCACCGAGGTTGACCCATGAGCCGACGTAAGAATCGCCGAGGAATCCATCGTGTTGCTTATTGCTGTAGTGGTGAAAAACGGTGTTCGATATTTCGCCGCCCACCTTGCAATGGTCTCCGATATTGGCGCCCGGACGCAGCCTGGCGATTGATTGTACGGTAGAGTGGTTGCCGATATAGACCGGGCCTTCGATCGTGGCGTTGGGGGCAACGGTGGTGTTTTTACCCAGGTAAATCGGTCCGTTTTCGGCGTCGAACACGCAGCCGGGTTTAATCGTGCAGTCCTGGTCGATAAAAATACGGTCTCTATTAATAAAGTGGACGCCTTCACACCGGTTCCCGGAAAGCGAACCGTTTTTTACCGTGGAGGCGAAATCCTTCTCTATCTGAGATTTGTTGTGTTTTATAATGTCCCAAAAGTAATTGATAACGGGCGTATCGGACGTTATGGTATTGCACGTGCTTTTCAACTGTTCAATGATATCTTTTGAGAGGAACGTTTCGTGCGAAATGCCCCTGCTATTGTTCGCGCGGAGCCTGGCATAAACAAGGGTTTCCCCCTGCATACCAATCTCTTCCGGGCCTTCCAATGGAATGGGCGCAGGGAAGATGGCGCGACCATTGAGAAAGAGGCAATTGGCATCTGGCGCCGGAGGTTCATTTACCAGGTAAGGGTGTTGTTCCCGCATCACGTCTGCCAGGTAATCCCTGCAATAGAGGTTGACGGCGACGTTGGGGTAGTGGCTTACGATCCTTTCCAAAGGAGTAAACAATCCACAACGCAGTTCGTAGGCGGTACGTGTGTATACCAGCGGGTTTAATTGGAGATATTGGTAATCTTCAAAGACAAAAACATGGTACATACAATAAGGAATTTCCCGTTGGAGATGTGTTTCAAAAACCACTTATACATTAGGCGTGCTATAAAGTTGCTGGTTAGCATACAGAGGGCAGTGATTTTTGTCAAGGTAATAAAGTCCGTTCTTCGCTAACCGGTTGTGTTTAGCGCCAGAATCCGGCTTGCAGGGCTTCCTGCCAACCGAAATAGTTACCCGGAGCAACCGGTTCAAATGCAGCCACAGATAAGACTCCAGCCATTTTTGTATGCGGATTTATGGGGTAGGTATTAGTACCTTAC
>CAYHFB010000256.1:0-5941 GCA_964355695.1 uncultured candidatus Brocadiaceae bacterium | reverse complement strand
TTAGGTAATTTGTTAAAATTATATATTCTCATCTTTTATATAGCGGATGAACAGTCATTATGATGTCTTTGTCTCGAAGCTGGACGGTAATCTTTCTGCGAATGTTTCCTCCTGCAAGGCAAAATCAATAACCGCTGCCCCTAAGAAGTTGTCGCTTAGCAAAAACGGGAATGGTGATGTGACCGTAACGGTGAAAGGCAATGACAAGTGCCTGGTTGAAGGCGCAATGGTGACGGCAACGATTAGTGGAAATGGCAATCAAATCATAGGAGTCTCACCCGGCAGCCAAACGACCAACGCCAGCGGGCAGGCCGTATTTGCCATTGATGCAAAAGACAAGAAGGGTACTGCGGTTATTAGATTCCGTGTAAGCGGCATGAGCAAGTCTACCACCGTAAATGTGAAGGTACGTTAATGCACAGTACGGTAGGTTGGGTTGAGTGAAGCAAAACACAACATTTTTTGAAAGCAACGAATGAACTGCTTCATACGTGAATTGGAATATTCTCTAATTGAAATAAGCTATACTTAAATTATTTCAGATGAGTGGAAATGTTGGATAAAATAGTGGTTGATTAACCTACCTGGTGTCTTAAGAGTGCAAGTATACGATAAAAAACGGGCTTTGCCTCACGGTGACGGAATTAGCGTCCTGTGAACAGCAAAGCCCGTTTTGTTTTAAGCCGGAATTTTAAAAATCATGTCTCAGTGTCCGACGGTTCAGACAACTATCAGTTGGTATGGAAAAAACACAGGTAGCCCCGGTCAGCAGTGGAAAGAATTATTCTTGTTTTTCTCTGTTTTTCCGAATGAGGTACGGCGAGAGTACGACGCAAGGCACATAAGGCCGTTGCAATGTATTGATATAGTGGTACTTACGACATTGTAGAAAATTAGGGCAAGTAATTTTCACTCGTAGGCATTAGAGGCGCGGATTGTTTTTTAAGCTGGATTTGCGCTACGGCGCGACAAAGACGCATTCCTGTTTAAAAGCTTATCATGTACGCCGGTACAAACCCTTGCCAAACTCAATAGGAAGCCGCTGGGCGTGTCCGGGCAGGCGTTGACGTTGTAACGGCGAACGGCGGTTCAGGGAATTAGGTGTGTTTGTGGCGGCAGGCACGTTCCACCATTAGGTAGCGGTCTGTAATGTGTTACGGCATTGCAGAAAACATACAGGATGATCCTTGCCGTTTTTCAACACTGAGTCAACAATTCAATTTTGTTCCCTACCGTTTATTAAGCCCAAATAATAAACGACTCTGATGGAGAGAGCTAACGCAATGACTTCGGCTGTAAGGAGCCAAGTTTCCCTGTTATCGCAATTCATGAACCAAGATGGGGCTGCATGTATTGACAGACAACGATATCGTCCACCAGCGAAACCCCAAAATAATCCTCCAACAACTAGGAACCCCCAAGGTATGCTTAATAAGACTAAGAGTCCTCCTGATACATGTGGCAACCAGGGCAAAGGTCTCGGCGAATAGCCTAGGCGAAATTGAGTCCACTTGTAAAAGTAAAAGAAATACAAAATGTAGAAGATGAATAAGAGTAAAATAATCATAGGTACCCTCGTAGGTGATATAGCCAAACAAATCAGGTTTTCGAAAATGAAACCAGCAAACACGGGGAATGTACCCCTGGATTTTTCGAAAAACAGATGCTTTTGGCTATATGACGATGTAAAATTCCATTTTCACATTTGATGATTTTTTTCTAACAAAAAACGCTGAAGAGTGCCATTTTTTAAGTATGGTGTCCCCTAAATCCTCTTGGTAATGTTTTTATAATAAACTCTTGCCAAACGCCGGGTCTGCAGGAGATAGCGAAATGAACAGACATAATATATCGAATCCAGCGTTGTCGTGTAGAGGCTTCTTTTTACACTATTTTAGCATTTCTTTTATGCTATTTGCCACAATAGGACTTGCAATAACAGCCTTACGGAGTTTATTTACAATTTCAATAGGCATCTCTGGTTTTAGTCTCAACTTTTTACTTTCTAAGCGGCTAATTATTTCTTTAGTAGTTTTTTCAAATACATTATTACAATCAACGATAGATTCGATTGTGAAAGGCGTGTATTCGGTTGGGGCTATTTTTACAAGTGTATCAGCGTTATTACGCCTCCGTTTAATAACTTTCTCTATTTGTGAGGTTACACAAACCAAAAATAAGACTTGTTCTTTCGCAGGGTCTTTGTTTATGACCACAAAATAGTGGGCATCGGAGTTGCTAAAACTCTCTTCAGGGAAGTAATAGACCATACCGGGCTTTATGGTAGATTTGACTTGGAGTTCAGGCGGAATATCAATCGGAAATCACTCCCATAGTTTTCTGATTTCTGATTGTTCTTTTGCATAGTCCAGCATTGCTTCTTTGTCATTGGTATTCATAAAAAATAAATCTTTGCCGTCTAGTTTACTCAAACATCTGTCTCCTGGTTCTGCATCTTTAAAGAAGTCTTCATAATCCATATCAAAAGCCGTACTCATTCCTGAATCAAAGGCACTTTCAAATTTCTTCCATTCAGGATATGCATGTGAAATGTCTGCAAGTTCGTATTGGTCAAAGCGGCCTAAATACTCAACTGCAAAATTCAATGCCTCAGCATCAGAATCGGAAAAAACATCCATATCCACCTCATCTATAGACTGGATTTCATACCCTTTATTTACAATATACCTTTTACTATAGTTAATTTCTATACCATCTAAGAAGGTGGTATTTTCAGCAATGTCTTTTGTTTTAGAACCGACAGCGCCAAACGGCATTGCAACGTATTCATCGTTAGTTACAGGTCTGCCGTATTTCCGCAGATGATACCTATCAGTAAAATAGATGAGCTTTATAGCACTCATTTTATTTATAGTACCATTGCCGCCAGCCCTTTTTGCGAGGTAATTAAGGGCTTGCGTGGCTTTCTTAAAATCGAAGTTGAAGTGTATACTCATATTTGTTATGAAATGATGTAAAAAAATGGGTATGATTCCTAAAGGCTAAAAACCAAAACTCTAGCCTTTTCAGAAACGCACACCATACGGTGACAATTCGAGTTTTGGGCAATTCCACCCAAACTATATCGAATTCGTATTTATCTGTCAATACAAATTACCTATCCCCGGAGCTTCACAGAAAGGCTATAGTGACAGCCAAAACAATGGGGATTACCCTGAATAGTTTTGTGCAGGCGGTGATTGAAAAGGAGCTGGCGCACACAGGAATAAAGTCTTAACAATCGCACCAGGAAGCCGCTGGACGTGTTCGGGCTGGAACTGACGTTAACGGGCGGATTAAAGGGGGGGAGGGGCTACGTTGCGCCGTTTGAACGCGCCGCCTGCATTTGGGCGACCACGAGTTGCATTGCCCCGGCCTGGATTGTGATGCCCGAAGACAAGCTATCAGGCTTGAGGTGTCCGGCAAGGCGGCAAATAAGCTCCACCGTCTTGCGCTGCGTCTCGTGGGCATCAACCTCTCTCTCGTCGGTGAACCGTCCTTCCTGCTGCGCGAATACCTTCGTTTTTGCGTCCACCAAAGAACGAAGCTTTGCGGCCAGGAAATTACCATCAAGGCCGCTTTCGACCAGCATCCGGGCAAACGCCTGCTTAACTTGTGGTTCCTTCATTATATTCGAGATTTGAGAATCAACGGTTGCAGGTGAAAAGTCCTGTTTCTATACCAACCGGACGAAGTGGCCTACCATCCAGGGCGGCGGCGATTAATTTCTGTCGGCGCATATGGGACGTAGCGCGAGTTTTTGGGGCATGTTTTCGCGGTTGATTCCCACCGGCTTTTTTCTTTACAGTATTTCCCACAAACACAACCTTCTATTACGACCTTTGCGATGGGCGAGCGGTGGAAATCACCAGTAATGGTTGGAATGTGGTTGACAATTATCCTATCCTCTTTAAAAGGTATTCTCACCAACAACCGCAAGCAGAACCAAGAAAAGGTGGCAATATTGAAAGCTTATTCAAGTTTATTAACGTTAAATCGGAAAAACACAGACTACTGACAATTGTCTACCCTATTAGTTGCTACGTTCCCAATATTCCCCACCCGATATTTCATCCCTGGGGCGACCAAGGTGCAGGCAAGACTTCTATGTGTACAATATACAAGCTGCTAATAGACCCTTCGAAGATAGATGTTATGATGACTCCACGAAACCAAGAGGAACTTATCCAGATTATCGAACATCATTATATGTGTTTGTTTGATAATCTTTCGGCATTTCCTGACTGGTTATCAGATTTGTTCTCACAAGCATGTACCGGCGGCGGTTTTAGCAAGCGAAGGTTATACTCCGACGATGATGATATTATATACAAAATCCAACGGTGTATTGGGATCAACGGGATAAACCTTTGTATATCACGAGCCGACATGATGGACAGAAGTATTTTACTTCGCATGGAACGAATAGACCCTTCAGCGCGCAGGGAAATAAAATTGTTGATGCAGGATTTCGAAAATGAAAGACCATACCTTTTGGGGTGTTTCTTCGATGTTCTTTCCAAAGCAATGGCAATTTACCCGACGGTAAAGCTAGACAATCTGCCACGTATGGCTGATTTTATGGTGTGGGGCGTATCTATCACACAGGCACTTGGGTATAAGACGGATGATTTTATCAGCGCGTATCAAAGGAATATCGAAGCACAAAATGCGGAGGTTATTAATAGTAATAGCCTCGCACAAGCTGTTTTAATATTTATGCAGGAGCGAGATACTTGGGCAGGCACAGTGAAGCAGGCTTACGAAGAACTTGAAAAGTCTGTCTCCAGAACAAAAGATGATAATACATTCCCAAAACATCCGAACAAACTAAGAAGTCATTTGAATCGGATAAAGGCAAACTTGCTAGATTCAGGCATCAAATTCACACTTGAGGATTTTAGCAGGACTGGAAAAGGAGTACCGATATGTTTCCAAAAAGTAGCAAAAGCATCTTCAGTATCTACAGGATATACAGAAACCAACAACGGCGTGGTTTCCAAAGCTGAAGATAAAAATCAGCACGGGATTTATGCCACCGGTACCAAAACGGAACCAGTGCCTAAAGAACAACCGCCCACTTATAAATGTGGCAGCTTTGGATGTTTTTGGCGGTAATCCTGGAAATAAGCAATACCAAAACCTATTAAGGTAATAACGAAAACTAAAAGTAGAAAAATACTTAAATTATCCATGATGGGTTACTCCTTTTTACTAAGCCAATACGCAGTAACAAAAAACAAAACGGATATACTTGCTCCTAGAATAATATGGAATAAATTGAGACCTTTTGGCGATATTATACCACCAATTATAAAGCCTGTATAGGTAAGCTTAATCATATCATAGGCTAGCTTTGCTATATCTTTTCTTTGTTCCTTAGTCACATTAACACTATAACACATACAGAAAGAATGCAAAAGATAAAAACACACAAAAGACTTGACAATGGTTTGAAAGTACGATAGTACGTACCAAAGTTGTAACGGCGCGGTCAGGCGCAAAAGATATTTGCCTGGGGAAACCTGGGCAACAAAAGGCAACGGCTGAAGGTGCTGACCCACTTTCGGCTTGTTGCCTTTTTTGTTGGAAAGGCGGTACCGTGGCATACAAGACAATCGGGAATATTGTGTCAAGTGAAGACCATGAACATGCACTGGTTAGTTACACCGAACGGCTTTGGGTGCTTAATTCTTTCTTGGATATGGTTGGGTGTGTGCTGGACGTTGTGAGGCACAAAGAAGAAATCGGGCAACTGGATACGGGCGGGTTCCACCCTATGTCAAAAACAATTGGCGGAAAGGCAGACAAGCTTCTTGATTCTACCGTTGAGGTAATCGGGTGGATACAGGAAGCAATGTTTGACGACCGTAGGGATTATGCTACTTCAGCGAATGGTCAAAGTGAACAAAAAAAGGATGGCGAATACAGCATGACCTAG
>CAYHFB010000255.1:0-5950 GCA_964355695.1 uncultured candidatus Brocadiaceae bacterium | reverse complement strand
GATTGTTTAAGTCAAGCCTTTTTTTTTGATTTACATCGACTTGTTGAGGAATTATATTGTTTTTCAGTGAATTAATAAAACAAGAGCATCGTTTTACCTCAACTTATTGAGAACTTACAGAAAATGTCGCCCGGATACGCCTCCCGGCCCGGAGGTCGCTTCAATAAAAGGCTTAGCGAGCGATATGCCTCGGCGTGTTTCGTAAGGTCGTCGTAAACGATTAGGACGTCTTTGCCTTTATCTAAGGAAATACCCGGCTATGGCGGTGGCGCTGTAGGGCGCAACAAATTGGAGTCCCAGGGAGTTTGATGCGTCGGCGACCACAAATATAGTCTTCGACGGGTCGCCGTATTTTTTTATTTCTTCAATGATTTTTAATTCTGGTGAAAACAATTAAAAAAGCTTGCAATCTCTTTTGCTCTTGCTATATTGGCATTTTGATGGTAAAAAGCAATTTCCGGTCACCGGACACCTCACCAATATAATAGGCGGGAATGCCCTAAAACAGGTGCAAAGGATGATAAAAGAAATCGAGAAAAGTTGGAAATTAAGGCGTTTTTCAAAGCCATTTTAAAACATAGAGACAGATAATATGAGAGAAACAACCTTGGATAGTATTGCTCCCAAATGGAGTGGGAGTGCGCTACAGGATGAATCAACTCTACACCAGATTTCTCCCTACCTTGGCAAGATGAAATCTTCTATGGCAAACACCCTTATTTCAAGGTTTACTGAAAAAGGGGAGACTGTACTCGATCCGTTCTGTGGTTCCGGGACAGTCGCATTCGAGTCCTGGGCAAACGGACGAAACGTTATTGCGTATGATTTAAGCCCGTATGCGTTTACTCTTACTCAAGCAAAGCTTCATCCACACCGTTCCGTGGACGAAGCAAAGTCTGAAATTAGTGACATTGCGGAAGAAGTACCTGCAATTATCAACAACGTAGATTTGAGGCGGGTACCTAAATGGGTGCGCGCATTCTTTCACCCTGAAACACTCCGTGAAATTATTGCCTGGTCCCAAGCCCTTAGATTGAGAAAATCCCATTTTCTGTTATCGTGCTTACTCGGCATTCTCCATCACCAACGGCCAGGTTTTTTGTCTTATCCCTGTAGCCATACAGTCCCCTATAAACGGGAGAAAAAGTTCCCACGCGAAGACTACCCGGAACTCTATCAGTATAGGGCTGTAAGAGAACGGTTGGAAAAAAAGGTTGAACGTGCTTTAAAAAGAGTCCCGCCCCTTGACAACAATTTAAGCCGTATATGTAAACTTTGTAATGTAGCAAACCATATCCAAAAACAAAAAGTAAACACAATTATTACGAGTCCTCCTTATATGCGTCAACTAGACTACGCAAGGGATAACAGACTTCGTTTGTGGTTTTTAGGGGAACAGGATTGGATGTCCCTTGATAACGTTATATCGCCATCGGAAGCAGACTTTCTTAGCCTTTTCAAATTCTGCCTAAAACAGTGGCAAAATGTCCTGGTGCCCAAGGGCTTATGCGTGCTGGTGCTTGGAGATACCCGTAGCCGTACCTATAATTTACCGCTACCTGATGTTGTTGCCCATATTGCAACCAAAGAAGTCGGCGGATATTCTGTCCTCTGCAAATATACTGAAGCAATTCCAAATGAACGACGTGTGCGCCGTGGTTGTAATGGCAGCTTGACGGAGACAATTCTGGTTTTGCAGAAGGACAAAAAGTGAAAGCTATGTCAAAAAACACAACGGACCCATACCTAGGCATTAAACCAATACCCGAGTATACCCTTACGGACTGGGTTGGAGAAGGTAAAATAGGTAATGTTTATAAAGCCGTGAGAGATAATCCACCTCATAGTTTGGCATGTAAGATTATAAAAGAAGGTAAATTAAAAGATGGATGGCAGAGAGAGCTTGAAAAGGTTGTAAAGCTTGTAGGTGTGCCGTCTGTCGTACAATATCATTCTCATGGTGACAGTAAAGATGATTCAGGCAGGCAATATAAGTGGGTCATATGGCAATATATTGACGGGATTAATTTAAAAAAATATCTTGAGGATTTTCCTTTTCCATTAACTATGGCCTTTATTGAGAACTTCACAGAAACAATTTTAAGAGTACTTTATGCCTGCCAAGCTGTGCAGATTCAACATGGCGACCTTCACGAAGGGAATATATTAATTTCGAATCCAGACCCAAGATCAATAGATGAACGACCGGGAATATGGATAGCCGATTTTGGTTATGGCGGATCACATAATAACCTATCTCCTAAAGATGATTACAGACAACTATATGCGATTATCTCGAATCTCTTGAAAAAGATTGATCAGTCCAGTCTCAATTCACGAGACAAAGCCTTGCATCCCAAACTGGAGGAATTTTTAAAGAAAAAGATTCTTGAAGTTGACACAACTCAGGGCGGCCATGTTAATAAGCCAGCTATTCTGTTAAAAAACTTCAAGGAATTAATTAAAGAAGCGGAACGAGAGTCAGCCGCCGCTGCAAGCGGGAAAGAAATTAAGGAGCCTGGTGACTATCTTTCTGCCGAGGCTCTGGGACACAGGATTGAGGAGTGGAAAAATTTATTTGTTCCTGAATTTCCAGCGGCGCACGACCTGCTGAGTAAGAACATAACGGTTCTGACTGGGGCAAGAGGTTGTGGAAAGACAATGTCCTTTAGGCGTCTGACCGCTTTTATGGATAAGGTTATTGGTGAACCATCAGGTATAAAAGGGGCCGATCAATTTATTGGTTTCTACCTCAATTGTCGGGACATGGTTGATGCATTCCCCTGGCTTCCTCCCGAATTAAATATAAAGATACAGCAGCAGATAATCCACTTTTTCCACCTTGACTGGTTCAGCGAAATAACAAAAACATTGGCACAATATGAGATTGAGAGGCCAGAATCGTTTAACTGGTTAGATGATTTTACAAAAGGTATCTTTGGAAAGAAATACGCTTCTCTCCCAATGGGTGCAAATGTCTTGGCGCATGTAAGGTCTTTTATTGAGGATGAAAAAGAACGATGTCGTTTGACTGATTTGGGGAAAAAGGGTGGTTTAAAGGATTGGCCACTTGCAAGGCTTGATTTCCTTGATATACTCCAGGCTAATATGGAACTAAATGTCTCATGGATTTATAATAGGCCTTCCTACTTTTTCCTTGACGATTATACCATTCCAATACTAACCCGCGAGGTTCAACGTACGCTGAACCCTATAATTTTCAAAAGACGCAGTAATCTGTTCTTCAAGATTTCCACCGAATCCTCAAATAGCTTTGAAAGAGAAGGATTGCAAGGGAAACCTCTTGAACTGCACCAAGATTTTGAGTTAATCGATTTAGCATCTGATAATATTCACCTGGATAAGAATGAGAAAGGCAATCTTCTATCTAAAATATTCCTGCCAAGAATAGACCGTCATGCGTATTTGCAAGGAAAATCTCTTCTTGATGTTCTTGGAAAGGTGCCGATCTGCAACAATGAACTTGCTCTGCAGATGAGAGGTGACCCGCGCAAAACTATTTATTATCATGGGATCGGGGCGTTTGCTGGAATATGGACGAGTGATATTAGAAGCATGATACAAATATTTATGGATATGCTTCGAGAAGCTAATGGTAAGTTAAAACAAGGCTCTCTTCCCATTGAGAAAACGATACAAGATAAATGCTATAGGAATGCAGGCGGAGAATTCCTGGGTTTTGCAGAATCGGTAAAAAACCCATCTTTGGGGGAAAAAGGGCCAAGCTCAACGAAACGGAGAGAACGTTATGGAAAACATCTCAAGGATATAGTGGAAACCTTTGTTACTATATCCCGATACGAGCTTACAAAAGGCCCACTTGTTTCAAATGAAGGCAGAATGAATCCTAAGCAGGCTTTTAGACTGGAGATTATTGATAAATTTGATCTTTCTGATGATGCATTTCAATATCATGAAGGTTTGGTAAGGTGGCATATCTTCCTCCAAGACTGGCGGGGTAAAAGCGTGCGAGGGATGATTACACCACGGCTTTACCTCAACAGGATTTTAATACCATTTTGCAATCTTACTTTTTCAAGTCATGACAACATTCAGTTGACGAATGAAGAATTCATAAAATTATTGATAGAGCCAAAAACCTTTTTTGAGTATTGGGAGAAAAAAAGGAAGGAAAATGCTAAAAAAAGGAAAGAATATCCCAAACAAAAGAAGTTTTTTAATTTAAAGGACGAATAAATAATGCAATTTCCAGCGTTAAAAGAAGCCGCTAAATTAGGTACAAATAAACGGCGACTCTTCATTGGGGCTTACGGGTTTGAACCACGAACCCTGGGTTGGGTGGATTTCCAGGAAGGGCAGGGCGGGATATTAAGTAAAGCCATTATGTTTCACTATATCCATCGTAAAGGCCCAAACCGTATCCGTGATTTACGAAAAGCCCTTGCGAACATAGGGACGCCAACGCCTATAGATATTCCCCACGATTTGTTGTCACCTCACGACATAGAAAATAAGCTTTCAAGAAAGTTAGTGCAAAACCTTGCGGATATTGAAGAAATAGTGTTAGATGTCTCTTCTATGACAAAACTGCTAATTTTAGTTTCGTTATGCATGCTTAGTGATTTTGAAGGAACTTTGCGGATTGTATATTCCGAATCTGAGCGGTATGCACCCACAAAAGAGGAGTATGGCAAGTCCAAAGAAAACATGAAAATGATTGCCAGGTTTCCAAGCTATGGCGTTGGATCTATTGTACGAACGAAGTGTTTAAGTAGCATCAGGATGCAAGGACAACCGGTAACAATGGTTGCTTTTACCTCGTTTAATGAACAGTTAATACGCCACATGCTTGGTACAATTAGCCCGCACAGGCTATTATTTATAAATGGTCGCCCTCCTAGCGATGATTACGAATGGCGTGAATATGCAACCCAGGAAATTCATAAAAGACTAATAGATGAATACGCCAATGACAACCCGGCGAATGAAAAGGGATACCTTAAGCGAGTGACAAGTACGCTTATGTATCATGAGTCTATTGAGTGTATTGACAAAATTTATAAACAGTTTGGCACGTATGAGAGAATTATATGTGCCGCTACCGGCAGTAAAATGCAAACCGTAGGACTTTTCTTCATTAAAACGATGCATCCTGACATTCATGTCGAATACCCCACGCCGGATAGTTATTATGTTAAGGGGCTTAGCGCTGGGGTGAAAAGAGTGCATGAAATTGTAATACCGGCGTTTTCAGAGTTTCTGAAGAGTATAAATCCATATAAGCAATTAGGAAATCACTAATCACCCTTGTTCACTCAGCAGGGCAATGCACTAAATAAACAATAAACGATAGAAGACCAACTTGCTGCAATGGCAGTTGATATGGAGATTCAACGTGAGATAAGAAAGATAATTTTGCATTTACCGGTTATGTCTTTTCCTTTTTCTCTATAGCCGCTACCGGTAATCGGAAAAATCATTATTTTGTGAATGCTTCCCTTAATCCGCTCTACATCGGATTGGTAGCGCATGTCGGGTTTGGGGTCACACCTTGATTAGTGATTCCGCGGAAAAACACCAAAGCGCATCGGCCACATAGTACTCATAATCGTGGATTACGGACGGTACTGCTGCGGCTTACTTCGGAACAATTGCGCAACGTCATGCCGCCCAAAGCGGCAGGCGCATGGAACCTCCATCTCCTGACGCAAAAAATGCCGCTGCAATTCTTTGCCTGCTTCTCGTCGGCGGCATCGTTGTTAGGATCGTCAGGCCTGGGAAACTATGCGGCGGTAAACGCCTTCATGGACGCCCTTGCGCACTATCGCCGTTCCTTGAAATTGCCGGGATTGAGCGTCAATTGGGGGCATTGGGCAGAAGCAGGAATGGCGGCAAATCTCAGCGCCCGTAATCAAGCAAGGCTGTCCGCCCTGGGGTTTGGCGTGCCTTGAGGTATGGAATACCCAAG
>CAYHFB010000254.1:4489-5959 GCA_964355695.1 uncultured candidatus Brocadiaceae bacterium | reverse complement strand
TGAAGTTTCACCTAAAATGTTTTTGCTGAAAATGTCAAAATAGTATTGGTAAGAGATTAATCGGATAAGGCTTTCTGTTTTTTGTGACCAGGACTGCATGTATCATAATTTTGACGAATGCCATTATACCTTATTCCCAAACAGTTCCTTCTCCACCATAAAACACACAACATGCCCAACGGTAATGTGGCATTCCTGTATGCGCGGTGTGTTGTCGGAGGGGACTCTCAGGCAGATATCTACCGCGTCTTTTAACAAGCCGCCGTCCTTTCCGGTGAAGCCGATGGTGATTGCGCCGCGCTCCCTGGCTATATGTACCGCGTTCAAAATACCTTTTGAATTTCCACTGGTGCTTAAGGCAAAGACAACGTCGCCGGTGGCAACAAGCGCCTCGATTTGACGGGCAAAGCAGGTGTCATACCCAAAGTCGTTCGCAAGGGCCGTTATTACTGATGTGTCGGTTGAGAGGGCGATTGCGGGGAGAGGACGTCGGTTTATTTTGAACCTTCCAATCAACTCGCCAGCAATGTGTTGGGCGTCCGCCGCGCTTCCGCCATTGCCTATGAGGTACAGGCGGTGGTTTTTCTTGAATGCATCGGTTGTAATCCGGGCAATCTTTTGAATGGTGGCCAGTTGGGTAGCCAGTAGGTCTTTTTTTGTGTCAATGCTTTCTTGTAATTGGTTTTCGATTTCATCCATGTGTTTTCTCCCTTAAATTGCTTGCAGCCATGCGATCCACGAGAAACAAGAGTCTCCCGTTCTCAGTGCGTATAAATTGTGACGGCAGCCGGTGCGGTTGATAGGCGCCTTCAACAACGTCCCGCAATACAGCCGCCTTTGATTCCCCTGAAATTAAAAAAACAATATGGGCTGCACGGTTGATTAACGGGACGGTCAGCGTAAGCCGGTACTCGCCGAGTTTTTCAACGTAATTTGCGGAAACCAGGCCGTCGGTATCGTCCAGCGCCGGCGTGTGCGGAAAGAGCGACGCGGTATGGCCATCATCACCCATACCCAGAAGGATGAGGTCTAAGCGGGGGAATTCACCCGCCTTCAGGTGGAAAAACTTTTGTAATGTCTGCGTGTATTCCATTGCCGCGTGCGCATGGTCATCTTGCTCTGCGGGCATTCGATAAATATTTCCCTTCGGGATCGGTACCTTGTCAATCAGCAGTTCACGCACCATGCGGTAGTTGCTTTTAATGTGGTCGGGGGGGACGCAACGCTCGTCACTCCAAAACAAGTTTACCCTTTCCCAGGCTATTCGGTTGCTGTGCCGGTTATCGGCCAGCAGGCGGTAAAGCTCTTTGGGCGTAGAGCCGCCGGAAAGCGCTACGGTAAAATATCCCTTTTCCCGGATTGATTCTTCCGACCGTCGGATAAATTCTTCTGCCGACCGAAGGCTTAATTCATCAGGGTTTGACACTACGGCAATTTCCGGTTTGTACGGCATGTTGAACGCCTCGCTTT
>CAYHFB010000254.1:0-4389 GCA_964355695.1 uncultured candidatus Brocadiaceae bacterium | reverse complement strand
GCAACAAACATCAAACCTGAAGGTTTGAGCTACAAAACAACCTTTTACAAAAAATTGGGACTGCACCTCTTTCCGTGGCAGTGCTGGATGGCATTACCCGCTGCACTTTCTCCACTCGCGCCCATCACGTGTCATCATTTCGTCCGACTCCTTGGGACCCCATGAGCCAGCCTGATAGTTAGGGAATTTCCGGCTGGGGAGCGCCTTCCAAACGTCTTGTATCGTCGATACCACGCCCCATCCGGCCTCAACCATGTCGGCGCGCTGGAAGAGGGTGGCATCGCCCAGCATACAGTCGTACAAAAGCCTTTCGTGTCCCGTGCTGGGTGTTCTGCCAAAGTAGTCCTCGTACTTAAATTCCATATCAACCGCGCCCAGCCTAACGACCGGGCCAGGCACCTTGGCGCCGAAGTTCAGAGATATCCCTTCGTCCGGTTGGATGTGCAGCACCAGCAAATTTGGCTTAAGGTCTTCAACGGCCGTTTTGCGAAACAGCACAAAGGGTGCGCGTTTGAATTGAATGGCTACTTCGGTAAGCCGGCAGGGCAGCCTTTTTCCCGTGCGCAGGTAAAAGGGCACATTTGCCCAGCGCCAGTTGTCGATAAACATCTTGAGTGCCACAAAGGTTTCCGTATACGAGTTGGGCGGCACGTTCGTTTCCGAACGATAACCCGGCACCCGCTGGTCATTATGTGCGCCTTCGCCGTATTGCCCCCGGACGGTGTACTTAAGCACTTCCTCCGGCGACATGGTTTGAATGGCGCGCAATATCTTCACTTGCTCGTCACGCACCGCGTCGGCATCGAAGGAAATTGGCGGCTCCATCGCAATCAGTGTTACGAGTTGGAATATGTGGTTGGGGATCATGTCCCTCAGCGCCCCCGCCTTGTCGTAGTAGCCCCCGCGCTGCCCCACGCCGATATTTTCGGCAACGGTTATCTGCACGTGGTCGATGTAGCGGCGGTCCCATATAGGCTCAAAGATACCATTGGCAAAGCGGAATACCATGATGTTTTGCACCGTTTCCTTGCCGAGGTAGTGGTCTATGCGGTAGATTTGGCTTTCTTTCAGTGTTTTCTGGATTTCCCGGTTGAGGGTGCGTGCGGAATCGATGTCGTGGCCAAAGGGTTTTTCGATAATAACCCGCCGCCAGTTTCCGTCTTCTTCATGGGTGAGCCCTACCGTGCTGAGTTGTTGGATAATTTGCGAAAAATGTTCCGGCGCCGTTGCGAGGTAGTAAAGATAGTTGCCACCCGTTCCATGCGTCTTATCCACCTCGGCCAAAACATTTTGAAGCCGCTGATAGGCGGCCGGGTCCTGAAGGTCGCCTGAAACGTAATAGAGGCGGTTAACGAGCCAATTCCATAGTTCCTGATCAATAGCGCCCGTGAAAAACTCCTTGATCGCCTCGCTGTTTTTCGTTCGAAACTCCTCATGGCTCATCTCATGGCGGGCAAACCCCACAACGGCAAATTCCCTGGATAACAGGCGTTCACGCGTAAGGTTGTAAAGCGCTGGGATAAGTTTTCGTTTTACCAGGTCGCCGGATGCGCCAAAAATAACTATAATGCAAGGGGCGCCAGGTTGTCCCGGTAATTCAACGGTTGCGCCATTTTCTAGTGAACACTCCATGTACCTTCCTCCTGTATATGCCCCGTATGGGCAATTGCTAATAGGCAGGCAATTCATTGCCTGTTTCCATGGGGACGAACCATAAAGTCCCGTAGGGACGACTGATTACGTCCTTGTCTTTGCCCTTGCGGATTGGCTCCGACGGGATATTTGGTGATAGCCCGGCAATTCATTGCCGGATCGTGTAGCCACAGCATTTTGTTTCACCGTAACGGTGGGGAGCGTCAAACAGTCAGCCGTCCCTATGGGACTAATAATCCTGACATACTGTCCCACCGATAAATCGGTGGGCTATTTCCATCTGTCCCGAAGGGACAAAATGCACATTGCAAAAACTTCTCCCGATTATTATACCAACCGGTTTCAGCGCAAAGGGTAAATGGCGGGAGTGTGTGGGAATCGAACCCACCTATCCCGCCAGAGGCGGGACAGACCGGATTTGAAGTCCGTCGCCGACACCAGCCGACATGCACTCCCGTCCTTGAGTTGTATTATCATATTACCCCGTAAATGCTTCTTTTTTTGTGAGCTTCTTACCGTCCCCTTTTTTTACCGGGTCTTGGTTGCGGCCTTGCGGCGCCAGGTATTCAGACAGTTGCAAGGCTAAAGCCTTGCCCTACGGAATTCCCGGGCCGGAACTTGGGGCAATGTTTGTTTTGAACGCTGCAGATATATTTTCCGGTACCAATACACCGGCGGAGAAAAGGGCTTTAAACGCCTCTTCTACGGAAAGATTGGTATTGATAATGGAGCTTTCTTCTACAAATATTAAAAATCCCGTGGTTGGGTTGGGTATCGTGGGAATAAACACAGCGATTCTTTTTCCGTTTCCGCATTCCGAAGCGCCGGTGACAAAACCGATTGATTTGGTGCCTTCTTTGGGGAAATCGACCAGGACTACGCGTTTAAAGGCCTGTTGACCCGGTAAGGTAACTGCATGTAATATCTGCTTGACGGAGGAATAGATGCTTTTTACGACCGGCGTTATGGTTAAAAGGTTTTCAAAATATCTGATGATGGACTTGCCGACGAAGTTGGCCGCAAAAATACCTAAGAAATATAATGCAATGAAGGTGAGGATGAGTCCGAAAAAGGTGGTGATAAATTCTGCAAGAGACGTATTCGGCATGGTAATGCCTAAATAATAGAGCGTTTTCTTGACAACCGGCGAAAGTATGCCCCCGATAAAACCAAAGAGAAATTTTATGACAACAAAGGTAACGTAAACGGGCAGGATCAGCAGTAAGCCCGTTAGTATTCGCTTCCTGACGTCTTTCTTTAGTAGCGTAAACATTTCCGGCTGTTTGTCTTCTTTCATAAAAGCGTTAACCCCTCAAAAATGACTGGATTTCCAAATAAAAACAATAATTCCGGCAAGTATAAAGTTGAAGTCGGCAATGGTCTCCAGCATCAAGGCTTCGGACACAATGCGCTTCTGAAACAGGTATTGGTATCCGAACGTATAAGCAACGCAGGGGAGCAGATAGTATCCCAAAGAGCTTGTCCACCCCAAAAGCGAGCTGAGACCCAAGAGAACTGCGGTTAATGCCGTAATGATGGTAAGGATAGTTTTGGTTCGCTCTTTCCCCAGGGCAATCGGGATGGTTTCCTTTCCTAAGATACGGTCTCCCTGAATGTCCCGTATGTCAAGCACCACCGCCCTGACGAACGCCAGGCTGAAGGTTACGCCCAGCGCAACAAAAAGCGCAGGTGTTAAAATCTTTGCCGTTCCGAGAAAGGGGATCAGTGCCGTGCTGACGGACCATGCAATGCCGTAAAAAATCTCTTTCGAACCGGGTATTTGTTCAAGGCTTCTGTAACGAATAATGCGCGACACGCTCTTCGGTATTATTTCGAGCCGATAGAAAATGCCGAAAAGGCTGGCGAGGAATATGCAGAGAAAGATAGATCTGCACAGGAGGTATCCTATGACGAATGACGTCA
This sequence comes from uncultured candidatus Brocadiaceae bacterium, assembly GCA_964355695.1. Lineage (GTDB taxonomy): Bacteria > Planctomycetota > Brocadiia > Brocadiales > Brocadiaceae > JACVXV01. The sequence continues at coordinate 813 of CAYHFB010000254.1, read as the reverse complement.
ACGCGCCAGCAATGCCCAGCGCCACAAAGAGGGTTTGCTTCCTTTCATAGAATTTCGCCTTTAAGGGTTCGTTGAGTGCCGCCGCGTCTTTATTGGCAAAGTGGTTTAAGACCTGCATGGAGAAAATGAATAGCGCCGCGATTAAACAAAAACTGATTCGGGGCTGAATCCCAATCAACGTGGCGCTTGCGTAACTTAAACTGGCGGCGCCGAGCCCGGCATAAATGCAACTCCTGATAAAGAAACTTGCAACGCCCCTTATGCCAAACAGGATTTTTCCATACCGGCTGACTTTGTACGCGTGAACCTTCTCTACAACCCTTTTAATCATCCAGTTCGGGGTAGAGGCGCCGGCGGTTACGCCGACCGTGTCGAAATCTTTAAGCCGGGCAAGGTCCAACTCGGCGTCCGTTTCCACGTGGAAGGTTGGCGTCCCCTGCGCTTCACATATCTTTACCAACCGGGTGGTGTTGGCGCTACCTCTCCCGCCCACAACAATCATGGCATCCACCGACTTACTGAGGCTGACAATTTCATCCTGGCGTTTGTAAGTGGAGCTGCAAATGGTCTCAAATGATTCACATTGAGCATATCGCTTTTTGAGCCGCTCTATTGCCTCTTTAAACATGTGCCTGTCCTGGGTGGTTTGCGCCACAATGCAAACCTTGTCCATTGGTGGGAGTTGCTCTACTTCATCCAACTCCTGCACCACGTGGCCTTTGCCTTCCGCATACCCCAGCAGCCCAACAACTTCCGCGTGACCCTTATCACCGACGATGACCGTCGAAAACCCCTGAGCGGCATATTTTTTGA
>CAYHFB010000253.1:0-5962 GCA_964355695.1 uncultured candidatus Brocadiaceae bacterium | reverse complement strand
GTCCGGCGCGGCCGGGTGTGCCTATCGGGTCGTGCGGGCCGACTACCAGTTGCCGGATGGACGTGTACACGCCTAAATTGCTGGAAAGAGGCCTTACGGCTACCATCGGAAAAGGGAACCGTTCTGAAGTGGTTATTGAGGCCATGAAGCGGTATCGGGCGGTTTATTTTGCCGCAACGGGAGGGGCGGCTGCCTTACTATCCGGGGCGGTAACAAAGATGGACGTGATTGCTTATGAAGACCTCGGCGCTGAGGCTATTATGAGGCTTGAGGTGATCAATTTTCCGGTTGTCGTTGCCAACGATATTTACGGAAATGATTTATATAAAGAAGGTGTCGCAAAGTACGAGAGAAAATTATCAGAATAGTTTTTCATCCGGATAACCCATGCAGACAAAACAATCAACACAATATAATCCAAAAGAAATAGAAGACAAGTGGTACCGCTTCTGGGAAGAAAAAGGTTTCTTCCACAGCACGCCGGACGCGGCTAAGAAGCCATATACAATCGTTATACCACCGCCGAACGTAACGGGGGTGCTTCACATGGGGCACGCACTGAACAATATTATCCAAGACATTCTTATCCGCTGGAGGCGCATGCAGGGTTATAACGCCCTGTGGATGCCCGGAACAGACCACGCCGGCATTGCCACTCAAAACGTGGTTGAGCGCGAGTTGGCCGCAAAACATATCAAGCGCGACCAACTGGGACGCGACCGTTTTGTGGAAGAGGTCTGGAAATGGAAAAACCTGTACGGCTCCACTATTATAAAACAGTTGAAAAAGCTGGGAAGCTCCTGTGACTGGGAGCGTGAACGCTTTACCATGGACGACGGTCTTTCTGCCGCGGTAAAAGAGACCTTCGTGCGCCTCTTTGAAAAGGGGCTTATTTACAAAGGCAAATACCTGGTCAACTGGTGTCCCAGATGCTGTACGGCCCTAGCTGATGATGAGGTTGAGCATGAAGAACATGATGGTCATCTCTGGTACATAAAATACCCGTTCAAGGACGCGCCGCATCTCTTCGTGGTGGTGGCAACTACCCGACCGGAAACGATGCTGGGCGACGTGGCTGTTGCCGTAAATCCAAAGGATGAGCGGTACAAGGACATGATTGGTGAAACCCTTATCCTGCCGGTTATTGGACGGGAATTGCTTATTATTGCCGATGAATTTGTTGACCCATCTTTCGGAACAGGCGCCGTCAAGGTTACGCCTGCCCATGACCCGAACGACTTTGAAATTGGCAAGCGCCACGGCCTGAAGCCCATTGCCGTTATGGCGGGTAACGGGACGATGAACGAGGAGGCGGGTGAATATGAGGGCATGGACCGGTTTGAGTGCCGGGAGGCCTTGGTTGAGGCGCTGAAATTGCAGATGAACATTGAAGTCGTTACCCCCCACAAACACTCAGTGGGGCATTGCTACCGGTGCCATACGGTTATCGAACCTTATATTTCCGAACAGTGGTTTGTGAAGATGCGACCCCTTGCGGATGCGGCCATCCAGGCGACCCAAAAGAAGACCGTAACATTCCATCCTGAACGATGGGAAAAGGTTTATCTCAGTTGGTTGGAAAACGTGCGTGACTGGTGTATATCGAGGCAGATTTGGTGGGGACATCGCATCCCCGCCTGGTATTGCCAGGACTGCGGGGCGACCATCGTTTCGATTACTACCCCAGAACACTGCTCAAAATGCTCCTGCACTGCATTAAGACAGGAAGAGGACGTGCTTGACACGTGGTTCAGCTCCGCCCTGTGGCCGTTTTCTACAATGGGGTGGCCGGATAAGACGCCGGAATTGAGCTACTATTACCCAACGTCCACCCTCGTCACCGACCGGGGTATCATATACTTCTGGGTTGCGCGTATGGTTATGATGGGACTTGAAATGATGCAGCGCGTTCCATTCTCGAATGTTTACATACACGGCACAATCCTGGACGAGCAGGGGAGGAAGATGAGCAAGTCGCTGGGGAATGGCATCGATCCGCTTGTCATGATCGACCACTATGGCGCTGACGCCGTGAGGTTTTCGATTATCGTCCTGACAACCGAGGGGCAAGACCTAAAGCTCTCGGAAAGCAAGTTTGAAATGGGACGCAACTTTACCAACAAACTGTGGAACGCCGGACGCTTTGTCATGATGAACCTGAAAGAAGACCACCAGGCAGAGGTGGGTGAGGAGTTGTTGTCTCTGCGATTTGAAGACCGATGGATTCTCAGCCGGTTGCACTCGACCATTGAGGCGTGCACCGCGTCCCTGGAGCAGTTCAAGTTTAACGAAGCGGCCATGTCTGTCTATGACTTCGCCTGGCATTCATTCTGTGACTGGTATCTGGAAATGGTGAAATCGCGCCTCTCTGAACCATTCAGTTACTATGATAAAAAGGCAGCGCAGACGATACTTGCGAAGGTCTTTGGTCAGATACTACACCTGCTGCATCCCTTTGTTCCCTTTATAACGGAAGAGCTTTGGCAGCATTTAAGGGACGTAATTGCAGAAAACAAACTCGATATTCAGCAGGGGTCGGCTGGCGAGTGTCTCATGCGTGACGTGTGGCCTGCGGTGGATAAGCAACTGCTCGATCCGAAGGTTGAGAAGGTCATGGCAACGTTGCAGGACATTATCCGCGCCATCAGAAACATTCGCAGCAAAATGAACATCAGGGAAAAGCAGAAATTAACCGCAGTGATATCCGTTTCAGATGATATTGAATTTGAACTGAAAAAGCACTCCATGCTCCTTGTCCGCATGGCAAACCTGGAACAACTGGAGATTGGGCGGGAACTTGCCAAGCCCGACAACTCGGCCTGTGAGGTTATTGGACAAATACAGGCATTCGTACCGCTGGCCGGACTCATTGACAATTCGGTAGAAAAGGAGCGTCAGACAAACTACCTGAAACAACTGGAAGCACATCTGGTGATAGTACAGGGAAAGCTGGAAAACAAAAATTTTGCCGCCAAGGCCCCGCCGCACGTGGTGGCCATGGAGCAAAATCGTGAAAAGGAATTAACGGAACAAATTAATAAAATTAAACTTATTTTGCGTGATCTAAACTAACTACTATGAAAAAAATATATTATGTTGTACTCGTTTGCACAATCGTATTATTCGGCGTTGTAACTTCTGTTGTTTGCGCTGAGGACCAGAGGTCTGACGTTTTAGACAAAAAATGTCCAACCTGTAACAAGCTTTTCCCGAAAGAAACCAAATTCTGCGGTGAGGATGGGGCCACGTTGGTAGAGGCGCCGGAAACGATGATTTGCCCTGAATGTAAAAAAGAGGGTGACTCCGGTGAAAAATTCTGTAAGGAACATGGGAAGCAACTGATTCCCGGCAAGGCTTCCGCCCAGGATAAAGAAGACGGCCAAAAACAGAAAAAAGAACTTGCCAAAAAGTATTACAAGGAAGGGTGTGGTTTTTGTGATTCGGAGTCTTATGATGCGGCAATAGATGCCTATAAAAAGGCGGAAGGGCTATTTCCCGATTTTCCAGCGCTCCACTACAATATGGGGTGGCTTTACAGTAAATTAGGAGACGTGGAGAAGGCCGTTCTTCACTTGCAGAAGTACATCGTTTTATCCCCAGACGCCAAAGACGTAATTGAGGTGCAAACCTACATCAATGTTTTAAAACAAGCCGCCGAGAAACGAAAGGAGGCGATTGACGCAATCGGCGACCGGGACGCTAACCTGAAAAAGGCGCTTGTAGCGCAGAAACTAAAATTTACGAGTGTTGTAATTCCTGCGGGTGAATTTGTTATGGGATCGGAAGAAGCCAGGCTGGATGCCACTCCTGAACACAGGGTTTTTCTGGATGCGTATGAAATTGATCGCTATGAGGTGACAAACGCCCAATACCGTGAGTTCCTCGACTACCTGAAAAAAACCAACGATCACAGCAAGTGCTTTAAAGGAGAACCCAGCGGGAAAGACCATACACCGAGATTCTGGGATAATGAATACTATAACGTCCCCGATTACCCTGTTGTGCGGGTTGATTGGTATGACGCTTATGCTTACACGGCCTGGGCTGGAAAGCGGTTGCCGACCGAAGCCGAGTGGGAAAAGGCTGCAAGGGGCGCGGACAAAAGAAGGTTCCCCTGGGGAAATGAATGGGATACGGCGCGGTGCAATCTGAGCGGTGAACCGAAACCCGTCGGTAGTTTGGAAGCCAATAAAAGCGTTTACGGCTGCTATGATTTGGCAGGCAGCGTACATGAATGGTGCGCGGACTGGTATTCCGACGCTTATTACGCAGAATCTCCGTCCAAGAACCCACAAGGGCCTGAACGTGGCCTCAGAAAGGTAATTCGTGGTGGGTCCCGGTTTTCCAAACCATTCCAGGTGCAATCCTTCACCCGAAAATCCGAACAACCAGAACTCTTCAACTCCGCATTAGGATTTCGCTGTGCGAAGGACGTGGTAAGCGACGAAAAGTAATATGGACAGGCTCGTAGGGACACGGTGCCCGTGTCCCTACGTATGAACATGAAAAAGCACAGGCAAGACGTCTGTGCCACCATGTATCATGTGTGTGGAAGAGGTGTGCCGTATTTTTTTTGAAAACAGGAATAAAACAGAAGTATTGGTGGCACAGGTTTCCAGCCTGTGCAGGAATTCAGCATTTATGTTAAAAATTGATTTATCAGAATTTATTTACAGCCTGTCAATGGCTCTGGACCTGGTTCACGTTGGTTTAGGGGGGGACGGTTGTGGCGCTTCTCACAGCGCCAAGGTGTGCTATATAACCTGCCGAATAGCGGAACAACTGGACATGGACAAAGAAGCCACCAACAACTTGTATTATGCTTCTCTCCTTCATGACGTGGGCTTGGTAATGACAAAAGAGTTAAAAACCCTTTTGCGCTTTGACGCGGACGACGAATACTCCCACTGCACAAAGGGTCATGCCATGTTGAAAAACTGCTTAATCACCAGTGGTTTTGCCGATGTCGTTTTGCACCACCATGATAAATGGTCCGGGCAAAATCAATCCGGCATCAGCGGTGAAAGTATACCGTTGAGCAGCCGCATCATCTACCTTGCCGACCGCGTTGACGTGCTAACGCGCCCTCACGAATACATCCTTCGCCAAAGGGACACTATTGTTAATACCATTCATAAATACGCAGGCAACTACTTTGATCCGCGTATTGTGGATGCATTTGACCACGTGGCACGTGCAGAGTCGTTTTGGTTTGATCTTACAACGATGCACGCGGAAGAATTATTACGTCAATATAAATTTAGGGAAAATATCAGACTGGACTGTAATGAAATTGAACATGTTGCCGAGGTTTTTGCTCAAATTGTAGACTCAAAGAGCACGTATACCTTGCAACATTCTAAAAGAGTCTCCAAGGTGGCCTGTATGCTCTCAAAACGGCTTTTCTTTTCCCCCTTTGAATGTGAACTAATAAAGATATCGGCGCTCTTGCATGATCTGGGAAAACTTGCAATACCCGATGAAATACTGGACAAGCCTGGTTCTCTTACCACCGCGGAGCATAACATCATCAAGCGCCACCCCTATTTTACTAACCTGGTTTTAAGCAAGGTCAGCGGGTTGGAGACGGTGGCCCAATGGGCGTCTTATCATCATGAAAAAATGGATGGCACCGGTTATCCCTTCAGGGTCGGTGCGGACGCCATTCCGCTTGGGGCGCGTATTCTTGCCGTGAGCGACGTCTTCGTCGCGCTTGCAGAAGACAGACCCTATCGCAGCGGTTACGGCAAGGAAGACATTTGTCTGTCGCTTAAAAAACAGGTTGCCGAAAATGCATTGGACAGTAATTTGGTCGATATTGTGATAAAAGATTTTGATGCATTTTACAAAAACATAGAAGAACGATAGCGCCGCAACCATCATGCCGTTTTGTACTACGAACGGGCATAATTTAATTGTATAGTGCGACAAGCGAAGCTTGTCGTTTCTTTCGGGGTGAAAG
>CAYHFB010000252.1:0-5980 GCA_964355695.1 uncultured candidatus Brocadiaceae bacterium | reverse complement strand
TTTATTTCTTAATCTATTGACAGCGTCTTCTTTTGTTAACACGTTTTCTTCCTCACATAGAAACTAAAATCATTCCTAATTTTTGTAAACCCTTTGTCCCTGTAAGAATGGTTAGAAACGCCAATGCAATCAGCCGTCCCTGTGAGACTAAAAATCCCGGCATATAGTCCCACCGATAAATCGGTGTTTTTTAACCTGGTCTGAGCCGTTATTTAAAAAGCCCCTTAAACAGTTTATTGATCGTACCGTCCTCTTTCTTCTGAGGTTGTTGTTGGCTCTTGTCATCTTGCTGTTTTGAGCCGCCTAATTTTGCGCCCAATTTTTCCAGTTCCTTCTTAGCGTAATATTGTGCGGTGGCTTTGGCAACGTACGTGGCGTCGAGGAGGGGTTTTGGTTTGCTCATGGTGCCGGTTATGGTCATCGGCAGCACCATGCGTTTCTCCGGGTTGATAAGGGAGTTGAGCGGTTCTGCCTTTTGGGCCAGTTTCGCCGAATAGTCAGGCGAAAGCATGATCTTTCCTTTCAGCGCAAGTTCTCCGGTATCGCAGGCAACCATTCCTTCCATATAGGCGTCAGAGCCGGAAATTTCCTCGGTGTGGAGGTTGTGCATGGCAAGGTCGTTTAAGGTGACCTTGCTGTTAACCATGGTGAAATGGCTGTCCATGGAATCGAAAAAGGTCGATTGTTGTTTCTTTAATTTTCCGCCCTCGCCGCCTAAATAGGTGGATACGCCCTGCATACCGAAAAGTGATTCGAGGATGGTATCAACAAGGGTTAGGTTCAACAGCTCGCCATTATCCAGCCGGAATGACCCGCTGGCGTTAATAGGGCTTTTGCTCTCGCTGCCCGCTACGCTGTTTGCCGAAAAGGTACCGGAAAAGAGTCCCCGAAAGGTACCCTTGTAAGAGGTAAAGTTATCCATTGCTTCGGCCACCTGTATGTTCTTGATGACCGGCTTGGCGCTCCACTGGGATGTTTTCATGTCGAAGGTGCTATCCAGGGTGACGATACCCTGGAAGACGTTGACTTGAAACCCGTGGACGTTGAGGATGTCGTTTTGGAAATTAAATTGTGCCTGCATTTTTTCAAAGGGAGAGGACTGTACCACGCCCTTTTTGACGGCCAGGCTGCCGCTTGCCTTGATGTCACTATCCTTCTTTTCCGCATGCACCTTCATTTCCATTGCCTCAATGACGCTTTTCTGCGCAGGGGTTTTCTCATCCGCCGCAGATGTCTTGAGCGCAATCTTTGGAACGGAGAGCTGCAGGTTGAAGGCTGCGTCGTTCAGGGGTCCTTTTAGCGACGCCTTGAAGGCAAAATCCCCCTCAGCGTCATACTCCTTGAGCGCCGAAACCATGTCGTCCCAGCCCTGAAGCGCTGTGGCATTGGCGCCTAGCAAGAGGTCAAACCGGGGATTGGTAAGGCCATTAACACTCCCGGAAGCCTTGAGGGACATGGTGTGGACGGTAAAGGCTAAGGGGTTCAATTGAATGTCTTCTCCCGACTTGGTTGCGTTGAAGGAGATTTGGCAAGGCACGCTCTTTGGCTTGTGAAATGTTTCTCCATACCGGAGGTCAACGTCCTTCATTTCAAGGGTGCAGGATGCCTGGAGGTTATCCATGTTCCCCTTTGAAGCAGCCTCCATGCCCATCATGCCGGAGAACGTCGTGTCCTTCGGCAACGTGTCCCTGATGGAAGGGCAGAAGACAAAGGCGTAGTTGGTGTCGAAGCCTTGCGCCCGAAAGGTTACGTCCCATTGCGGTTTTGTGCTAAACCCGTCCACTCGCCCCGACAGGGAAAGGTTGCTTTCGTTTAATTTTATATCCATCTGCTGGATATCCAAAGTCCCTTTTTCCTGGGAGAAATTTATTTTTTCCCGGAAGGTAAGGTTTGCTTTGTCCAGGACATTGGCGCCGTCTGCGCCTGCGAGTGTCAATTCGCCACACTGTACGTTCCCCTCAACGTTTATACCGCCAGCCATACTTCCTTTGAGAGAAACGTCCAGGGCAACCGCCCCGCTTACCGGCGTTATGGACATCCCGGCGGGAATGAAGCGTTTGTAATCACCCAGGTTGAAGTCGTGCAGGGACAGCGCAACGCTTGCAAAGAGCCGGCTCATGTCCATTGCGTCACCCAAAGGCCCCAGACTGCCTTTTATCGTAAGATTCTGCTTCGTGCTGCCGGGTAGTCTGCAGGCGATGAAGGTGTTGATAGGGTTGTTTATTGATATATCCGAGAGCTTCAAGTCAAGCATGTCTATGGTGGTGTTTGTTGTCCCTTCCGGAGAGGATTCATCGGTAAAAACAATTTGCCCCTCGTTCAAGGTAAAGGCGGAGATCAGCAATCCTGCAAGGGGAGAAACGCCTACCTTTGGCGGCTTATCCCCTGTTTTCGCCTCTTTGCTTTCCGGCTTTGCAGTGCTGGTTGCTTGTGAACCGGCAATATCATTGAAATTGAATTCCCCTTTCTTGTTTTTGATCAACTGTATCCGGGGTTTTTCAAGGATCAGTTCACCGACCTGCACCTGCTTTTTCAGGAGGGGGAGCAGTTTTATCTTAAGCTGCAAACGTTCCAGGCTCACAAAATCGCCTTTTCCAAATGTGGGATTCTCCGCAATACGAAGACCGTGGATATCAGCGCCCAGACCGGAAAACAAGGAAAGCTCTATGTTGTCAAAATCCATGTCCCTTCCTAAGCTGGATTTGGCGATACTGACGATTTTTCCTTTGTAGTTGTTTAAGTCAATAACGAAAGGGGCTGCAATTACGCAGGCAATGAGGGGGAGGATTACACACAAGGCGATGATGATAATTTTCTTCAGTTTTTTCATGTATTCATATCTCACAATCGTTATAAAAATTTTATTGATTACCGGTACTGTTTTGCCGTGAAATGCCGAAAAATTAATGTAGCAGAAGTATGTTGTTTTATCAAGAAGATTGCACCGTTTTGCCGATATCGGAAGGGCTATCGACTATGACGGCCCCGGCGTTTTTAAGCGCGTTCATTTTCGAGGCCGCCGTGCCTTTGTTGCCGGAAATGATTGCGCCCGCGTGCCCCATGCGCTTGCCCCGTGGGGCAGTGCTGCCGGAAATAAAGCACACGACCGGTTTTGTGATTTCCCGTTTGATCACCTCGGCCGCCTCTTCTTCGGCGCTTCCGCCGATCTCTCCGATCAATACAATGGCGGAGGTTTCCGTGTCGTTTTGAAATAACCTGAGTATGTCGGTAAAGCCTAAGCCGACAATCGGGTCGCCGCCAATACCGACACAGGTGGATTGCCCAATGCCTATCTGCGTAAGCTGCCAGACGGCTTCATAAGTTAGCGTGCCGCTACGCGAGACAACGCCTACCGCGCCTTGTTTATGGATGTAGCCCGGCATGATTCCCATCTTGCATTTGCCGGGAGAAATAATGCCAGGGCTATTCGGCCCTATAAGGCTCGCCTTGCTGTTTGAGAGGTATTTCTTTACCTTTATCATGTCTAGGGTGGGGATGCCCTCAGTAATGCAAACGATTAGCTCAATGCCCGCCGCGGCGGCCTCCATAATGGCGTCTGCCGCATACGGGGCCGGCACGTAAATAACCGAAGCGGTTGCCCCCGTCTCTGTTACCGCCTCGCAGACACTGTCGAAAACGGGGATACCGCATTGGATCGTGCCGCCTTTGCCCGGCGTCACACCGGCTACGAGTTTTGTGCCGTATTCCAGCATTTGCATGGCATGGAAACTACCCGCACGCCCGGTAATGCCCTGGCAGATAACCCGCGTTTCGTTATGTATTAATATGCCCATGTGTTTACAGGACGGTGTCTTCTGCCGTTGCAGGGGTTGTGTAAAGGGTTAATAAAAACTACTGCCTGAGTAATCGCTGAAAATAAAGGGGGTTGCATTTATCACAAACACAGGGGCGTCTTCCCGTATGTCAGGCTTTATTACTCCCGAAGGGATGTTATTGTCATAGCATAACGGAATGCCATTATTTTCTAACCCCAAAGGGGTGTCTTTGTCATGCCCCGGTAGGGCTTCCCTTTGAAGGCGGCAAAGCCACCTACTAAAGTTCCCTATTCCTCTAAGCAAGAATTTTTACCGTTGAAACTTTGAGGATATTTTTGTCTTTTTTCTTTTTCAGTATTTTTTTATGAGGGACTCATGGATTTAACTCGAAATCTGTGCGTTCCGTATTCCGTGTGTTCAGGGTTATTCCGTGGTTTTGCAATTTCCTATCATCTCATCTCATCTATCATCATCTAATGTTATCAATAGCCGGCTTTACCCACAACTCAATGGAAAAACCATACGTTATAAAATGCCTTACTCGTCGCTTCTACAGAGGGATTTTCGGGCATGACAATAAATCAATTTGTTTCTTTTTGTAGTTTTGAATCGGTAAGGTACTAATCAATGTGTGACCCCAAACCTTCCAACCCTTTTATTATGGTTGAGCCATAAGTGTCTTTGCTTGCACTTTTTCCTCCTTGTTTTTGATCGCATAAAAAAACAACTGAACCAACCGTCGTTTTTCCATTTTTTGTTTTTCAGGAATAGGACATAATTGATACCGTAGGTGAAAAAGAAAGAGAAACGCATTGTCAATACCTCCACCAATCCTGATTCCATGGTCGATAGGTGGTAATTCAATGTGTTGATGCGCTCTTGTATGACAGAACAACCCATCAACAATCATCTCTATGTCAGATTCTTGTAGGTCGCAACTTTTTAATGCTATTTTCCGCTTATCGTGTTCAGTAAGTAAGGACTGTATTGGGAAACTGAAATATTGACCATCTACATCATGGCTCCACAGTAAACCATTTCCTTGAATGGGTGTTAACAAGAATTGAACTGAAACTTTGTCTCTTGCAGACACCTGAAAGTCGAAAGCTAAATTATTCGCGGTATCAACTTTTCCACTAATCTTACTAGATTTATCTTTCGGGGGGTTGGGATATGCATCAATTTCCCAGAAAGCTTTAAGACTTTGCATATATTGGTGTATCCAACGATACTTTTCCGTATCTCCTGAAGGACTGAATCCAAGATTTATCACCTCCTGCCAAAGATAAGCGCGAGCGATATCCTCATCCATTCTTATCTCCTTTGACTGTTTGAAGATACTTAAGGACGCACTTTAAATTTCTAACGACACTTGCTTCATTTCCATTATTATTATCAGCAAGGTTTTCGTATAATTCTAAATCGCTTCCTATTTCCTCAACAGAGAGACTGCCAAGCAATTCGTCTTCCAGGATAACTATTTCAAAAAGTTGTCTTAGCTGCACCCACTCTTGAAGGTATTGTGTCAATTTGTCATATTTAATCCACCAGATCATCTGGTATGGAATTAAACGATCACGGAGTTTGTCAAATGATTGTAACTGGTCTTTTGTCCAATCACCCTCTAACTGAATTGAATATATATCCGTCTCTTCATTCAAATTCACCAGGAATTCTTGTAATGGTGAGCTGTTTTCTCCGCCGGGAATCACGACATGAGAATATCGTTGATATTCGTACGAATTCGCCTTGGCAAACAGATAGGCGCGAGCCGCTTCAACAACGGTGGAATCCTTAAAAGCGATAATAACCCGGTCGGCTCGATCTTTGGAAAGTAAGGCCGCTGCCATAATATCTAAAACTTCAGACAAATTAGAAGATAAAGGCTGTTCAATGTTTTGGTAGAAGCTGTTTTTTAATTTGTCGCCGATCTCTTTTTCTCCAGAGCCAGAAGTCGTCCTGGGACTTGTTCCCCAAGCGCTGATACCGTGCTGCTCGGCATACAGACGTAATGCCCTGACTTCAGGCTCTTCAGGATGAATCTCCTCCTCAAAAGCACTCTTTATCAAAGGATTAATTTTTGCCGGAAAACGACTATCCTTTGTCTCTCCAGTAATAAAAAACCAGTTTCCGTACAGAGCGTAACGAGCAGTATCTTTATCGCCTGGCAACGAAAACTCGGTAGCCGCTATTTTTTCGTTTGC
>CAYHFB010000251.1:0-5986 GCA_964355695.1 uncultured candidatus Brocadiaceae bacterium | reverse complement strand
TAACCTTTGCCTGTTTTATCCGGCGTGCCTTATGATCATCGAAAAAATCTTTAAATTAAAAGAAAACCGCACGAACGTCCTTACCGAGGCTATCGCCGGGGCAACTACTTTCTTGACGATGTCGTACATCGTCTTTGTGCAGCCTGCCGTGCTTTCCCGTTGCGGGATGGACTTTGGGGCGGTTATGGCGGCCACTTGCATCTCCAGCGCCATAAGCTGTATTATCATGGCGTTTTTATCTAATTATCCCATTGCCCAGGCGCCTGCTATGGGACACAATTTTTATTTTGCGTTTATTGTATGCGGCCCGATCGTGTCCGGTGGTATGGGGTATCCCTGGCAGGTGGCGCTTGGCGCAAATCTTATCACGGGTATTCTATTTGTTATTTTAACGTTCTTTGGGCTTCGTGAGTTAATAACGTCGATAATACCCGACTCGCTGAAAAATGCCATAGCCGTTGGGATTGGTCTTTTGATTGCGCTGGTAGGCTTTGAATATGGCGGAATAATCGTTGGCGCGCCGGGGACGCTGGTGTGTTTGGGAAACCCCAAATGCCCAGAAGTGTGGCTCTCTCTCTTTGGTGTCATTGCTATGGGATCAATGGTTGCCCTGAAAATCCGTGGGGCTATTTTATACGGGATCATAGCAACCACGATCGTGGGCATTCCGCTGGGATTGGTAAAATACCAGGGGATCATAAGCGCGCCCCCTTCAATCAGCCCAACCTTATTCAAGTGCGACCCCATCACCATATTCACCGAGCCTGGTTTTGTCTCGGTTCTGTTCGTTTTGTTCTTCCTGGACCTTTTTGATGCGATAGGCACGGTGGTAGGGGTTGCCGAGCAAGGAGGTTTTTACAAAGACGGAAAGATCCCCCGGGTAAAACAAATCCTGCTCTCCGATGCGCTCGGAACCGTTGCGGGCGCGCTTCTTGGCACTTCCACCGTAAGCAGCTACGTGGAGAGTTCGGCAGGGATTCAGGCAGGCGGCAGAACGGGCTTGTCCAACATCTTTACTGCCGGGTTGCTCCTCTTATCGCTCTTATTTTACCCCTTGATAAAAATGATTGGCGGCGGATGCCAAACGCCACAGGGTAATTTCCTTTATCCCATCATAGCGCCCGCCCTTATTATTGTTGGAAGTATGATGATCTTTAACGTGAAGAAAATCAATTGGGATGACCCCACGGAGGCGTTGCCCTCGTTTCTCACCATCGCCATTATGCCTTTTTCCATGAGCATTACGGAAGGGTTGGCCTTCGGATTCATTTCCTACTCGCTCTTAAAACTTGTCACCGGCAAGGCACTCAAAATCCATTGGGCATTCCACCTGGTTTCCGTTGCCTTTATTGCGAGATACGTTTTCCTTAAAGCATAAGCCGGTATTTCTTATCTTACGCTTTCGATTGGTTTGTAATTTCGATCAACCCTGTCAGGGTTTAAGGCTCAGACAGGGTTCCTCTTGCCCAAAGAACTTGTAATCTCCTTCGATGTTTGCTATAGTACACTTTCCAGAATAAAAAACAGTTTCCCATCGCCACTCCTCTCAACTAAAACGTATTTAACGTTGGAAATATTCTATGAAAGTTGATCGCCCTAACCCGTATTTCAGCCACATTCAGCTCAGGTACGTTTTCGCACTGGTGGTTTGGTGCATGCTGATAGCCGCGTCGCTGATGTGGAATGTTTATCGGGAAAAACAAGAAATCCTGAGCAACGCCACAGCTTCCGCACGCGCCATCGTTAACAGGGACATCAGCTTTCGCAAATGGGTTGCCTCCCATGGTGGTGTCTATGTGGTGCCCTCCGTGCGCACACCTCCCAACCCCTATCTCAAGGTGCCTGACCGCGATGTCGTCACTACCACTGGCAAGCAACTCACTCTAATGAACCCTGCTTATACCTTGCGCGAGATACAGGAAAACTTTGGTAAAGAATATGGTGTCCTAAGCCACATTACCAGCCTGAATCCTCTTAACCCAAATAACGCCGCTGATGCATGGGAAGCAGGTGTTTTGGCACGCTTTGAGCAGGGCTGCAAGGAGGCTCTGGAAGTGCAGCAGATGGACGGCCAGCCCTATCTAAGGCTGATGCTGCCTTTCGTTGTAGCGCCGGATTGCCTTACGTGCCATGCGCATCAAGGTTATAAAGTGGGCGATATCCGAGGCGGTATCAGCATGTCCGTGTCCTTGAAGGCCTATTTTGAAAATGAACTAAAACACATCAACAGCATGATAGTCTCGCATGGTGTGATCTGGCTGATTGGGCTGCTTTTTGGAGTCGTCACCTACCGTCTCGAACGTCGCTTGTACAACGAGCGCAAGCAAGCCGTGGAACGGCTACAGCTTACCCAGTTTGTCAGCGATCACGCGCCGGAAAGCATCCTCTGGATTGATGAGCAGTCACGCATCTGCTACGCCAACGAAGCGGTATGCCGCGAGCACGGTTATACCAAAGAAGAATTGCTTGCGATGTCCGTCCTCGATCTCGATCCTAATTTTCCGGCTGGCGCATGGCCTGCCCATTGGCAGAAGTTGAAACATAAAGGCGTTATTACGTTTGAATCAAGTCACAGGCGCAAGGATGGCTCTCTTTTTCATATCGAATCCTCCTCCAACTACGTCAAGTTTGGCGACAAGGAATTTAATATTGGATACAGCCGCGACGTCACCGGGCGCAAGCAGGCAGAGCGCCGTCAGGCTCTTGAGGAAATGAGCCTGACGGCCTTTCTGGCACTCGGCAGGTTCGTCGGGAAGGATCAGAATATCATTCTGGATTTTGTCCTGGAAGAGAGTCTCCGCATTACGGAAAGCCAGTACGCGTTCATAGGCTTGGTCAGCGAGGATGAGACGGTCATGGAGGTTCATGCCTGGTCCAGAGACGTCATGAGTGCGTGCGCGGTGGAACAGAAGCCGATCCATTACCCGGTTGCCGGCGCTGGTATGTGGGCAGAGCCGATCCGCACGCGGGAGCCACTGATACACAACAACTATGCGCTATCCCATCCGGCAAAACAGGGTACGCCAGCGGGGCACGTCGAGATCAAGCGTTATCTCGGAGTGCCTGTCTTCGAAGGCGAACGGATTGTGGCTGTCGCCACCCTTCTCAATAAGGCGCAAGACTATGATCAAACCGACGTGTCTTTTCTGAGAGAGTTTGTGGTGGGCGCCTGGAGTTTGATCAAGCGCAATCATGCCGAGGAATTACTTCATTTACACAGCGAAATTTTGAAAAATGTAGCGGAAGGCGTCTCCATGGTTCGCAGCAGCGATGGAGTGATTGTTTTCACTAACCCGTATTTTGATGGCATGTTTGGGTACGAATCAGGCGAGCTTTTCGGTAAGCATGTGAGCATAGTCAACGCACCCGGCGAGAAAAATCCGGATGAGGCAGCAGCCACAATAAAGGCTGATATTGCACGGGCGGGTATATGGAGCGGCGATGTCCAGAATGTCAGGAAAGACGGGAGTCTTTTCTGGTGCCATGCCAGTGTTTCGGCTTCTGATCACCACCAATTCGGCAAGGTCTGGATATTGGTGTATAAAGACATTACTCAGCGTAAACAGTTGGAAAAATCAATACTTGAAAGCGAGAGTAAATTGCGCCTGTTGTTGGAGTCTGCCGCCGAAGCGATCTTTGGCATTGACACCAACGGGTATTGCACCTTCTGCAACCCATCCTGTTTAAGAATGCTGGGCTACCGACACGCTGGCGAGTTGCTTGGCAAAAAGATTCATGACTTGATTCACTACCGGCGTGCGGACGGTACAGCCATTCCTGAAACAGAGTGCCGTATTTACCGTTCCCTTCTGACAAGGGAAGGCTCCCATGCAGACGATGAGGTGTTTTGGCGCGCAGGCGGCACCTGTTTCCCTGTCGAATACTGGTCGTATCTGCAAATTATTGATGGCAAGCTGGTAGGCGCCGTAGTGACTTTCCTGGACATCACCGCACGCAGGAAATCTGAGGAAACGATCTGGAAACAGGCCAACTACGATACACTGACCGGCCTGCCCAACCGTTACCTGTTCCACAACCGCCTTGAACTGGAACTCAAGAAGACCCAGCGTACCAATCTACCGTTTGCCCTGATGTTGATAGACCTTGATCATTTCAAGGAAGTCAACGATACCCTCGGTCACGATACGGGCGACGTCCTGCTGGTGGAAGCAGCGCGCCGCATCAATGAATGCGTGCGCAGCACCGATACCGTGGCGCGTCTGGGCGGGGACGAGTTTGTTGTCATCCTGCCCGAACTGGACGACACCAGCAGCGTCGAGCGGATTGCGCGGAGCGTTGTCCAGAAAATTTCTGCACCTTTCCAACTGAAGGGGGATGCACTCTGCGTGTCGGCCAGCATAGGCATCGCATGGTATCCTAATGACGCCGATACCTTAGAGTGTCTGCTCAAGAATGCCGACCAGGCGATGTATGCCGCCAAGTCCCTGGGGCGCAACCGCCACCACTTCTTTACTTCCGCCATGTAGGAAACCGTCCAGACCTGGATGCGATTGATCAACGATTTGCGCAATGTGGTGGACGGCAACCAGTTCGTGGTCTGTTTCCAGCCTGGTGTGGCACGATAAACATGCGTCTTTGTTATTGAAAAATTTGCTTGATAAATTACACGTTTTTGTTTGATCTGCACCAGGAGGCAGGGCGTAACAACTGCTTGTTTGACCAGGGCGTCACATTAATCTCCTGAGTGGTAATCTGGGTATCGCCCGAATACACAAGGGTTTTGACGGAAGTATGCTTCGAAAGCTGGTCCCATTTCTTTAACGACTTGAAATAATCGCTGTTGAGTGTCGCGCCTGGCTTTATTTCAACGGTTTGAATCTCTTTCCCCTGTTCAATGATCAAATCAATCTCAGTCCCGCTACTATCGCGGTAATAATAAAACGGGGCGCGTTTTCCGATAGTAAAATACCCCTTCATCGCATCGGCAATAACCATGTTCTCAAATAAGGCGTTCTGGGATGAATGGGTTTTTATTTGTTCGGCGGATTTAATCCCCAGCAACCAGCAAGCCAACCCGGTATCATAAAAATACAGTTTGGGGGACTTGACGATCCGTTTGCCAAAATCGACATAGTAAGGCGGCAAGAGGAATACGATATAACTGGTCTCCAGGAAAGACACCCAGCTTCGAGCCGTATTGTGCGTAATGCCGCAGTCGCTTGCCAATGAGGACAAATTCAGGACTTGTCCCGTTCGCGCGGCGCACGTTCTCACAAATAGCCGGAACAGATGAACGTCCTGGCCGTTCTTGATTGCGCGGATATCCCGTTCAAGACAGGTCATCACGGAACCGGCAAACCAATCCTGGGCATCAAGTTCCCGATCATAAAGAGGAGGATAGCCGCCTTTAAATATCCATTCGTTCAAATGGGATAACCGGCCAACCCGGTTCCCGATCTCTTCGTAAGAAAACGGCAACAATTCTATCAGCCCGATACGCCCTGGCGGCGACGGTGCTGCCTGAGCAAGCAACTGGAACTGTTGTGACCCCGTCAAAACAAATGCCCCCATTTCCTTATCTTCGTCCACAATCGCCTGCAAGCAGGAAAGGATTTGCGGCGCTCGTTGCACTTCATCCAGGACAGCCCCTTTGGGGCGATAATGATTCAGGAAACCTTTGGAATCATCCAGCGCCAGTTTAAGCATATTAGGATTTTCAAGCGTAATGTAGGGTTTCGATGGGAAGCAGGCCTTTGCCAAGGTCGTTTTCCCTGACTGGCGTGGCCCGGTAAGGGCTAGAATGGGAAATTCTTTGGACAGCTTATGGATAATGGCTTCTGCCTTTCGTGGTATCATGTTTGGAGTATAGTCTAATGTATGTAACTTGTCAATTGAGATACCGATTTGTATGCATAAAGGTAGTATGATTTTTATCGGCGTTACTGCAATCATCATCCCTTTGAAGGTGGCAAAGCCACCTAATAAAGATACCTATTCCTCTTTTAGGCCACATGTTTATACACAT
>CAYHFB010000250.1:0-5999 GCA_964355695.1 uncultured candidatus Brocadiaceae bacterium | reverse complement strand
CCTTGCCTTTGGGAATGGGTGATTGGGTGCAAACTTGTATATGCTCATGCAAAACAATGACAGGCAGGATGCCTGTCCCACCTTCACATAGCGGGTTCATGTTGCAAACCTGAGTCCGCCTGAAATGTATGGGAATTTCAATATTTTTGTAGAGACGCATTGCATGCGTCTTGTGTAATGCAATTAGTGGCGTACGGAGAAGAGTGGGTTGTAATATTGTCAGGGAAAAAACAACCCCCTGAATCCCCCTTTTTTAAGGGGGACTGACCTGGGTTTTCCTGGTATTTAATGAGAGGTTCTATATTTTATGAAGCGTAGTATGGTGTATCTTGTTGGCGCCGGACCAGGCGACCCGAAACTGATAACGATAAAAGGCCTGGAGTGTATCAAGAAGGCCGATATTATTATTTATGATTATCTGGTAAACGTTGAGCTTCTTAGGGCAGCCAGGCCCGGTGTGGAGTTTATTTACGTGGGCAAACAGGGCGGTGCGCATACCCTGAAACAGGAAGAAATTAACCAACTCCTGGTGCAAAAGGCACAGGGAGATAAGATTGTCACCCGGCTCAAGGGCGGCGATCCGTACGTGTTCGGACGCGGCGGCGAGGAGGCACTGGTTCTTTACGAAAACCATGTCCCGTTTGAGGTGGTACCCGGCATCACGGCCGCCATTGCAACCCCAAACTATGCGGGCATCCCCGTTACCCACCGTGATTTCACCTCTACCTTCGGATTGATCACCGGGCATGAAGACCCGACGAAGGATGAAAGCTCTATCGATTGGGCAAAGATTAGCACCGGCATCGGCACACTTGCATTCTATATGGGAATTAAGAACCTTCCTTATATCACCCAACAGCTTATAAAACACGGGAGAGACAAGGATACACCCGTTGCCGTAATCCGATGGGGAACGACGTCCCGGCAAAAAACCGTTGTTGGCACGTTGAGTACGATTGTTCAAATAGCAAAGGATATAAAACCGCCGGCGATTACCATTGTTGGCGAGGTGGTAAAGCTGCGCGATCAACTCAACTGGTTTGAGACCAAACCCTTGTTTGGGAAGACCATCGTTGTTACCCGTTCGAGGGAGCAGGCCAGCGATTTTGCCGACAAACTTTACGAACACGGCGCGCACGTTATTGAATTTCCTACGATTGAGATTGCAAAGCCGGATGACGTTAAACCGCTTGATGAGGCCATAAAGGTCATTCACACCTTCGACTGGCTGGTCTTTACCAGCACCAACGGGGTTGACTGCTTTTTCCAGCGTCTTTTTGAGTTGGGAAGAGACGTTCGTGACCTCAAAGGCCTCAAGCTCTGCGCTATTGGACCGGCAACGGAAGAGGGCATTAAAAAATACCATATAAAGGTCGATTGCATGCCGCCCAAGTTCGTTGCGGAATCCGTTGTCGAGGAGTTAAAGAAGGTGACGCCCATCAAAGGAGAAAGCTTCCTGCTCCCACGTGCGGACATCGCCAGGAGTTTTTTACCTGAAGAACTTCAAAAACTAGGGGGAAAGGTTACCGACCTGGTGGCTTATAAGACCATCATGGCGCAGCCCAAGGATGTAGACCTTGTTGAAAAAGCCCAAAATGGCGAGATTGACATCATCACCTTCACCAGTTCTTCCACCGTGAGAAATTTTATACAGATCGTAGGGGAAAAGAACCTTGCGGAGTTGAATGGGCGTGTACAGTACGCGAGCATCGGCCCAATAACCACGCAGACCGCGGAGGAGATGGGGCTTCGTATTTCGATAGCAGCCGATGAATACACCATCCCCGGATTGGTTAACGCCATTCTGGAAAGGGTAGTTTCTCAGAAATAAAACAGGAATATGAAAAAATAAGGTGAATTCCGGTAGAAATCGGATATAATTGTCAAACGCGAGGCAATCTTGTAGCGCGGGGGGCATCCCCCGCTGGGCGTGCCTTCCCAAGTCCATTGCCGACCATGAAGGTCGGCGCTACAAATAGGCAACATGATTGAGAAGCAAACAGCAAATAGCAGCCGAAGTGGCGGAATTGGCAGACGCGCTAGATTCAGGGTCTAGTCCCAGCAATGGGGTAGGGGTTCAACTCCCCTCTTCGGCATTTTTTGTCTTACCGTAAACTTACAACCTCATCCAATATTGGCGATGCACAGCCACGCATCATCAGCCTTTCACACATCATCTAAGATACTTTGAAGACATTCCTGGTTTTTTCTAATCTTGTTTATGGCACGTTTTATTATCTGAGAGGGGTTTTAGACGGCTATAGCAGGCAGTTCATTGGGAAATTCGTGGTATGATGAAGGAAGTGGAGGTTGAAATCCGCTTGGAACGGGCTAAAGAAAAGCGAACAACCTTGCAATGGTAACCTGAATTTACAAGGTATTGTCTGCACGAAGGGTGTTAGGTTTGCTCCCGCTTTGGGGGGAAAAAGGAGGTTATGGCCATGAGGAATACCCCGACGCAGATCAGGCTATCCGCAATGTTGAAAGTGGGCCAATGGTAGGCATTGCCGAGGTGGAAGTCGATAAAATCCCTTACGCCCCTAAACCATATCCGATCCCATAGGTTTCCCACAGCGCCAGCGAATATCATTCCGAGGGCAATGTTTGATTTGGTAACGGACCTGTCAGACCATAGGTAGATACAGACGATGGCGATAATTGCAATTACCGATAAAATAATAAAAGCGTTGGTTTTGCCGGGCAATATGCCAAAAACAACGCCTTTGTTTTCACTTCGGACAATGCTTAGCAAACCGGCTATGAGTGTTATCGTTTCATAAGCCTTCACCTGCGAGAAAACAAACCATTTCGACAAAATATCGATAATAACACCACATACCGCCGGAATAACAAACGTAAGGGTGTTTTTTATGTGGGGTTGATTAATCGTTGCCAATTTCCTCTTCTCTCTGGCAACCGATACAGTGTTTTGCGTAAGGAACGGCCTTTAGGCGTTCTTTGTTTATCTTTTTTGAGCAGATTTCACATACGCCGTACGAGCCGTCAGCCATCTTTTCCAGGGCAGTGTCGATGTTGCGGAGTCCTTCCTCACCGTTTTCGATAAGCTCGATCATAAGGTCTCTTTCGTAGTTATCCGTGCCTACGTCCGCCATGTGAATTGGGACGTTGGATAAATCTCCCGTGGCGTCCTGCCTGGACTTCTTCAGCGTCTCATCCTGCATTGAATCTACCTTACCAACGAGTCTTCCTCTTAAAGTAAGGAGTAATTTTTTAAATTGAGCAAAATCGTCTTTCATTTCCTTCTCCCAGTTTACATAAAGTTATTTAATGCTCCTTTTTTCTTTCCTTAGTTTTTTCAGGAACGATATCGTTAATCTGCCAGTTACGCTCAAAGGCCGTGCACGATTTGTACGATACGTTTTTCATAAGGACATTACAAAAAGCAATTTTGCCATCTAAAATAATCGCATAATTACACTCAAAGCAAAGGCTCTTTTGTTTTCTTGTAGTTTTCATTTCCGTAGCACTCCGCTAAGGGACCATAGAAAATATTCACCGGTATGCCGACCTTATCAAAGCTCCATTTTTTGACAGACACCATGATATTAATATTTGCAAAAGAAGTCAATGTAAAAAGATGCCGCTTCCCGGCTTTTGCATGTTTGCGAAAGTGGCGAAATTTTTGCAAAATAACTGAAATTGCTTGCAAATTCCATCCGTAGAGGTAATATATCTTCATACAACAAAAGAGGTAACACACCGTTGCGTGTCCTATTTAACCGGGAGGATTCTGGATAATGCTTACAAAAAAACTGCTTGCGTGTAGTATTGTCATGCTTGGATTGGCGTTATCTGCAAATAAAACGGTTTTGGGTGTGGACAACGCATACAAATACCAAAAACACGAAGCAAGATTTCAGCAGAGTTCATTCAACAAATTCAAGACACAACTGAATACTACCGTCGATTCTTTAGAACAAAAAACCAGAGACCTTGACGCGAAGAACCGGCGCCTCGAAGGCCGTGTAGACACGCTGAATGAAGAAGGGAATGCCTTGCGCAAGACCTGTTCCCAAATGAAGTCAAAACAGACGGCGTTGGAGCAAGACCAAGCCCGGCTTAACAAGAAGACCGACTCCCTGGAAGCTTCCTATAAAAAACAGGCAAATAAGAACAAGGGTACCACTGCCGCAAAAAAGCAGAAACCTGTTGCTAAAAAAGGCGCCGCTTCAAAGTTGCAGAAAGCAAAAAAGGGAGCCAGGAATGGTAGTAGAGGGCAGAAGACGACCACGAAAAAAACATCTTCCGCCAAAACGTCACAGAGTTATACCTCTACGCAAAAAAAGCCTGAGATTGCGCACATCGAAAGGGAACCGGTTGAAAGCCATGCGGCTGAAAGGCGCGTCATTACTTCCACAAAATCGGTAGAGAGCGCCTCCGCGCCGCAAAAGTTGCCTAACATTGCGCCCATTGAAAGAGAGCCGGTCGAAAAACACGCGGCTGGAAGACGGGCCGTTAATATGGCCGGGGACTCAGATGTTAAAAAAATCAATGAGCGGGGTATTGAATATGGTAAACAAGGAAAGTATGACGAGGCGATAAACGAGTTTCATAAGGTGGTTGCGATAGAACCGGACATAGCCAACGTTCATTACAATCTAGCCCTTGCATACAAAAAGAAAGGGATGAATGCCGAGGCGGATAAAGAGTTTGCAGAGTACGAACGGTTGAGTAAAGCGGGGCATTAGGCGACCGTAATCAATGTAATTGTATCAGAATATCGTTTATGCGGTTACAGAGAGACACCCCATCGTGGTGTAACAACCGTAGCACACTGCGTAAGCGGTAGGTAATGAGAAATACCGATTGTTTTAGCCCCGTAGTGGCGACACATTCGGATAAGTAATATTGCTGGTGTTGCAGGCACGGACAAACAGTGTTCGTTCAGGAAGTTCTTAATTTAACACGCATTGGGTAATTCTTTCAGGTAAGGTATTCTCCATTGGTAGCAGTTGTCCGGCAACGAGCCTTTCGTCACTTCTTGTTAATGATTCTTGCCCTGCTTGTTTTAGTGGCAATAGGGACGGCGGGTTATCGGTTGTTGGAGGGGATGGAGATAATAGACGCGGTGTATATGACCGTTATCACCATCAGTACCGTCGGTTTTGGAGAAGTTAAGCCCTTGTCGTCTGCTGGACGGCTGTTTACTATCGGGTTGATTGTTAGCGGCGGCGGAATAGCCGCTTATACGTTCAGCAGTACAGCCGCTTTTTTATTGTCGGGAGAATGGCGCTCCCATTTGGAACAGAAGAAGAGGATTCGCATGCTGGCGCAACTTTCAAAACATGTTATCGTTTGCGGATATGGACGGGTTGGGCGCAACGTTGCCCAGGAGCTTAAGGCCGAGGGATTGCCGTTCATTGTTATTGACCCCAATCCTGAAAAAATTGCCGGTATCCGGGAGGATGGTTTTCTGGCGTTGCATGGTAACGCCTCCAACGAACAACATTTAAAAGAGGCGGGGATTGATCGGTCGCGCGGCCTGGTGGCGGCAGCAAATTCTGATGCGGAAAACGTCTTTATCGTTTTGACTGCCCGCAGTATGCGCAAGGATATGCTCATTGTGGCGCGCGCTAATTACGAAGAGTCCGAACCTAAGTTGATACGGGCGGGGGCTGACCGTTTAATGTTGCCCTATCGTATTGCGGGACACAGGATGGTCACCATGCTGGTGCGTCCAGACGTCGCCAATTTCCTTGATGAAATCACCAACGCAACCGGACTCGAACTGCTTCTGGAGCAGGTACACCTTAAGCCCACGTCCCCATTGGTGGGAAAAACGCTGGCTCAGGCGCAATTGAGAGGAAAGCTGGGCATTACGGTGCTTGCGTGCAAACCTTTGGGCGGAAAACCGGATACAAAACCCGGTCCCGACACCATACTGCAGGCTGATGCGCAAATCATCGCTATCGGAACGCGCAATCAATTGCGTGAACTGGAAAAACTGGCAGGAGGTTAAGTGTGCTTGTCAACGTGTT
>CAYHFB010000249.1:0-6011 GCA_964355695.1 uncultured candidatus Brocadiaceae bacterium | reverse complement strand
GCCGATTGCCTGCGTGATTTCCAAACCTTGCTTAAAATACGGCAAGGCAATTTCATAATCGCCTAACTTTAAGTAACAGTGACCTAATTCATTATTAATGAAACCAAAAGTCCTCTTATTGGTTTGCAAATAATCGTATTTTTGGGCTATTTCGAACCATTGTTTTGTTGCAGTTAAACCTTTATTGAACTTGCCGAGGTGCAAATAAAGCTTAGATAATCGGGTATATATGGCATCTATCAACGGTAGATTTTCGGGAATTATCTCCAATTCTGCAATGCGTTGCTCTAGTGCGAGCAATTCACCTTCAGCCTCTTGTGCGTTGGTGATATTTGAAGTTTCCGAAGTCTGGAATGTTAATCCTTCAGTGGTTTGTTCCTTTTCCGATATAGTTTTCAATTCGATAATTAACGAACGAAACGACCAGATATCCGGCATTTTGTTCATTATTTTCGTTATTTCTACGTTTGAATATACAAAGGCAACAATTGAAATACCGAGTTCGGCAAGTTTATCGCGGCGCTGATTAAAACCTAAGCACAACTCATCGTTCAACAGCATTTTATCAAAATCCGTAATCAGATAAATACCCTGTTTATGCTCATACAAACGATCCATCAGTTGCCGGTACGTAATACCGGCAACCGTGAGTTTTACGATGGTGCGGTTCGGGTAAACCCGGCTTACTTCATCAGCGACCATTTTCACCAGACTTACAAAGCCATTGTACCGCACAATGATAAACCTGAAAATCGGCGCGCGGAGCTGCTTTATAAGCAGTTTAAGTTCGTCATTATTGCTATCCGACATGTTGTTTGTACAACCCTGAGATTTCTAAAACAGGATTCACCCGTTTGTAAGTGCCGTCGTTGTATTCAAACACTATTTGATGTTCAAACAACCGAAGCCATTCCTGATCAAAAGGGGTTTGAATGCTTTTTGCATTGTTGTCTTTTAGTCTTTTCAGCATTTCAAGGTCTTTTGTTGTTACAAATTGTGAACACTCGGCGGCTAATTTCTGCAATGCCTTGTTGAGGTCGGCCAGGGTAATCTTCCCAACGGTTTCATCGGCATACATATTGGCATATTCCAAAATGCGCAATAATTCTCGTGGCGAACCGCCGCTAAACCGTACGGCTGTGCGCACGGTTTCGTCGGAATCGAACAAATCGGGCGTTATTCGCTTATAAACCATTTCTTTGAATCGGTCAATAGCGGTTTCCAATAGGGATCCGTCTTTTTCGCAGATTTTTACAAAGGGAAAAGAAACCACGGTTGCATACATTTTCAGCCGCTGAATTTCAGACATCAGTTCAATAGGCAGCGTGAACAAGGTGTTTGCTTTTATGGAGCGCAAGCGATTTTCCTCTTCGATAATCACTTTTCTACGCATAGCGGGGCTCATTGTTTTTTCAATACCATCAACGACAAAAAGAATTTCTTTTGCAAGGTGCCTTGCTCTTAGCTTTAGATTAACCTCTTCAATAAACAGATTAAAACGCTGAGCAAAATCGTTGAAGTTGTTTTTAAAAGAGGTGCGGATTTTCGTTGCAGTTTCCCGTGTGCCGGTGATGCCTGCTTTTAATTTTCCGGCTATTTTGAACAGCGACAAGAAACCTGGGGTTCCGGCTTCAACGTCAATACACAAGCCGCCATCGATGGTAATCATTTTATTTACTTCAGCAACCCTTTGCCCGAACCAATCTTGCAACGATTTAAGAATATCATCCTTGAGTTTCAACTTATCGCTGTTGGCTTTTTCAAATAATTTTTCCAACTGCAAAATTAAAATATCCATGTATTCAATATCGTTGGTATCCAGTTCTTTATCAATATTACACACCACACAGTAGAAACAATTCGGG
Organism: uncultured candidatus Brocadiaceae bacterium; assembly: GCA_964355695.1. Taxonomy (GTDB): domain Bacteria; phylum Planctomycetota; class Brocadiia; order Brocadiales; family Brocadiaceae; genus JACVXV01. Next base: position 4,146 of record CAYHFB010000249.1, on the reverse strand, counting down.
TGATTAAGTTTTTTGACATATTTAGCAATTTCCGACGTTTTGCCCGAGCCGCGCATGCCGCCTAAAAAAAGCAAGGTCTTATTGAAGCGATTAATTGCCTGGTCGTATGAATAATCCGTAGTGCATACGTTTAAAGCCCTGTACACAAAATGTTCTTCAAAATCGCCGCGGACGTCTTTGAAATCCACAAAATACACGTCACCCGGCGCAACCGGCATATCAAACCGCACGGCAACGTCTATTTCTTTTAACGTTTTGGCTTGTTTTTGTATATTTTCCATATTTTTTGTTATCCCTGTTTATTAGCTAAAACTTAGAGCTTTCAACAAGGTCATTTCAAACGCTGAAAATTTCTATTATTCGAAAAAAAAGAAACGAACGCGAGTAGCTGTAATACCCTTGACGCATCAACGCCGCAACCAAAAAGAGCTAAGCCGGACATGAATTATCCGGTGAGGCCGAGGTGTTTCAGTATCCGCCGTATATATCTGAAAATTTTTCTTGCTTTTGCCTTGAGACATTTTAGAGCGACAAACGACCGAGCCCGACTCCAGATCATAGGTCAGCTTCTCAAGGGAGAAGGTGTTACGAATAATATATTGGGCGAGCGCCACCCGTCCTTTTTCGTCATCTCTTGCAATCCGTGCCATATTGTGACCGCTGAAACTGGAGTGGCTCCAATCCATAAGTTTCTTGATAAGGTATTAGGCATAACACAGGCCGCTCCTACGGAGCTTTCCTTCTTTTTTGCATTGATTTCTACAAACAGGTCGCCCCTACCGGGGCTACATGGAGATGCAAGCCCAAATATGACTGATCAACAGATGTTTTTTTCCAATCCATGCTTAACCGGGTTAAAATGAATATCTTCGACATGCTTTGTAAAATCAATCTCATTCCTAAGCTGATGTTCACAGAAACACCGCTGCCAAATCCCTGGCTTACCTTCGCTGTAAAGAAAATTGTTGCACATTTCGCTTATGACTGTCTGCATGCATCGCACGGGCAGGTCTGCGATATTGCATTGTTTTCCCGTTATGCCATAATAAATTGTTAGGTTTTGGAAAAATCCAATCAAAAACAAGGCTGTAGCCCCAGTAGGGGCGATGTGTGTAGTTCCCTGTGAGTAAATACTCAATGCCATTAACGGTTGCCACGGCGATGTGATAAGCATTGACCTCTACTTGGGGCGGAATTGGCACTTTTGAGATAAGTGATCGTTAGGGCTTGCGCTGACTGAAATATCATGAAGCCTATGCCAACTCGTAGCAGCAAAAGCGCTGCAAAAGGGGCATGTAAAAGTATCCTTTTTTAATTCAGGTTGTTCCTAAATGTCAGCCATTCTTTATTCCTGATGCATAACTATAATTATTAACAAGCTTTCTTTGCTCTGACAAATATTGCAGTATAAATCAAGGGGGAAATTATCACGAATGTTGACATAAGTCACGAACACGTCGTCGTGAAATCAATGTTTTCTCTCTTCAGTATTGCCTTATTTCGCCACAATATTCACCAGTTTCGTCGGCACGATAATAGCCTTGACGACCTTCTTGCCTTCCAGGAACGCGATAATGCGCTCGTCGCTTAGCACGCGGGTCTGCAAGTCCTCATTGTTTATACCGGCAGGTACCGTCACGTGGCCGCGTACCTTGCTGTTGATCTGGATGACGATCTCCAGCGTTTCTTCCTGGATAGCATCCTTATCATACGTAGGCCAGGAGTGTTGGAAGATGCCGGATTTGTGGCCCATTGTCTCCCACAGTTCCTCGCAGATATGCGGGGTGAACGGAGCCATGAGCAGCAGGATGTTTTCCATGGTGTGGCGGAAGACGCTGAAGGCGGATGGGTCAACGCCCGCGTGCGGTGACGTTATGGTAAATGAATCCACCTTGTTCAACAGTTCCATCACGGAGGCAATGGCGGTGTTGAAGTGCCAGGATGTCTCCATGTCTTCCGTAATCTTCTTGATGGTCTGGTTTGTCAGCCGGTAAAGCGCCTTCTCCTCTGCCGAAAGTTTTTGGATTTCGATGGCCGCTCGTTTTACGCCCGCATAGACCTCCTCATAATCGGTAATCTTCTGCCACAGACGGGACAAAAACCGGTAAGCGCCCAGCACGCCACGGTCGTTCCACTCGGCGTCTTTTTGCGGTGGACCGATAAAGAGGATGTAAAGACGCTGCGTGTCCGCGCCATACTTGTCGATGAGGATATCAGGGCTTACGACGTTGCCCTTTGACTTCGACATCTTTGCTCCATCCTTGATCAGCATCCCTTGGGTAAAGAGGTGTTTAAAAGGCTCTTTAAAATCAAAACAACCCAGATCATGCAGCGCGTGGGTTATAAACCGTGAATAGAGCAGGTGGAGAATCGCGTGCTCTACGCCGCCAATGTATTGGTCTACCGGCAACCACGTATTCACCTTTTCGGTGTCGAATGGCCGCGTGTCGTCTTTCGGCGATAGATATCTCAGGAAATACCAGCTCGAATCAACAAAGGTGTCCATCGTATCAATTTCACGCCGCGCCATGCCTGAGCAGGCGGGGCACGTGGTATTGACAAAGGAATCTACCCCTGCCAGTGGGCTCATCCCGTGGGGCTTAAATTCAACCTTTTCAGGCAGCACTACCGGCAGTTGCGATTCCGGCACGGGCAACATGCCGCATTTCTCACAATAAACAATGGGAATTGGCGCCCCCCAGTAACGCTGACGGGAGATAAGCCAGTCCCGCAGACGGTAGGTCACCGTCGGCGTCCCCAATCCCTGAGATTCAAGATGCCCTGCGATCTTCGCCATTGCCTCGTTATTGGGCAAACCGTTGAAAATCCCCGAATCCACCTGCACGCCCTCGTCCACATACGCCTCTATTAACGCCTCGGCCTTTAATTCCTTGCCTTGCGGCTGAATAACAACCTTTATCGGCAGGCGGTATTTCTTTGCAAACAGGAAGTCGCGCTGGTCGTGCGCCGGCACGCCCATAACGGCACCGGTGCCATATTCCATGATCACGTAATTTGCCACCAGGAGCGGGACTTTGGTGTTGTTGATGGGGTTGACTACGTAAGCGCCCGTAAACACCCCCTCCTTCTCCGTCCCTTCCGCCGTGCGCTCCACCATGCCCTGATTGCGGGACTTCTCCACGAAATCCAACACCGTCTTTTCCTGCGGAGTACCGGCAACCAGTTCGCCAATAATAGGGTGTTCCGGGGCGAGGGAAACGAAGGTGACGCCATAGAGCGTATCGGGGCGCGTGGTAAAGCAATGCAAGGTCTTTCTGGAACCATCAAGGGTGAAATTAATACGGACGCCCTGGCTGCGGCCAATCCAGTTCGATTGCATGGTCTTTACCCGGTCAGGCCACCCGTCAAGCAAGGAAATATCGTCGAGCAGTTTTTGCGCGTAATCACTAATGCGGAAGAACCACTGTTCGAGGTCTCGCTGGCGCACCGGGGTGTCGCACCGCTCGCAGCTTCCGTCTACCACCTGTTCGTTGGCAAGCACGGTGGCGCAGGAGGGACACCAATTCACGGCGGCCTTCTTTTTGTATGCCAGTTTATTTTCGTAAAGCTTCAGGAATATCCATTGCGTCCACTTATAGTAGTCCGGGTTGCAGGAGGTGATTTCCCTGTCCCAGTCGTAGCCGACGCCCCAGCGGTGAAGCTGTTTCTTCATGGCCTTGATATTGTTTTTTGTCCAAAGAGACGGATGCACGCCGCCCTTGAGCGCCGCGTTTTCAGCGGGGAGGCCAAAGGCGTCCCAACCGATCGTTGTAAGCACGTTGTACCCGCGCATAATCTTGTAGCGCGCAACGACGTCGCCGATAATGTAGTTTCTGCCGTGTCCCACGTGCAGGGTACCGGAGGGATAGGGGAACATAACGAGGCAATAGAACTTCTCCTTCGTAGAATTTTCCTTGGCACGGAATAGCCCACACCCCTCCCAGAAGCCTTGCCACTTTTTTTCAATATCAGTAAAACTATATTCCCGCTTTGCCATCAAAAAACCCCTTTAAATCGTAACCATGGAGGTACGGAGAGACCAATGATTGCATTCGAATACACCACGTCGTATCCGCACAAGCCTGCAAACAAAGTGAGATTCTATCAAAATTCCATCGGTAATCAAAACTAAAATGGGCGGTAGCG
>CAYHFB010000248.1:0-6067 GCA_964355695.1 uncultured candidatus Brocadiaceae bacterium | reverse complement strand
AGGGACTTATTCGGCTAAAGATATTAGGCCGTTAATCGTAAGCCATATCAAAAGACGTGTATAAACATAAGAATAGAAAGGGGGTGCTGGAAAATGAAAAAGAGTTTAAAATTGTACGGTAAAAGAGGTGAATTGTGGATATGATTAGCTAAAATTTACGACTATTCTGCCAACGGGCATAAACTGAACATTCCAAAAGACCAAAATCCTGCCATGGTATTCTTTCGAGAAATAAATGAATCTTTTACTTATTAACCCCTATTTCGAAGGCCGCGTTTACACGCCGTCCATTGGCCTCCTTGTGCTTGCTACCACGGTACGCAGGGAAATGGGTATACCGGTACGGGTCTTGGAGCCGTCGCTGCAAGGGTATTCGTTCCAGCAGGTGGTGGATATTGCAAAGGGCTACACCCACATAGGCGTCTCCTGTTATACCGAGTCGCGTTTTTCTTCTGTTGATCTTGCGCTGGCAATTAAAGGGGCAGGTAGCGACAAGGTGATTATCTTTGGCGGACCCCACGTTACGTCTCTGGGTAGCGCCTTCTTAAAAGAGTATCCTGTTGTCGATCTCATGATCCGCTCCGACGGCGAAAAGGCGCTTCTGGGGATTCTCAGGGGAAGCGATTTTTCGTCCCTGCCGGGGCTTGTCTATCGCGGGGCAGACGGCCGCATTATTGAAAACCCCATCGTAAGGGATAAAAAGGTCAACTGCCTGGACGTCGATTACGACTTTATTGAAGAGGTAATCGCCAACTGGAAGGATTTCGAGGTGCCGGGCCGGCTGCTCAAGAAAAACCATCTGCCCATTATGGCTTCCATGGGATGCCCCTTTCAATGCCGCTTTTGCGCGGCGCCGGAACTGGGCGGCGGTTTGTGGCGCGGCACCGAGCCTGCTGACCTGGTTAATCATATTGAAAGGCTTGTAAAGGAGCGAGGGATTGGTTACTTTCGTTTTTACGACCCCCTGTTTACCGCCAACGAAAAGAAGATTCAGGAACTGTGTAAACTTATTATTGAACGGAAATTATCGGTAAACTTTCGGGTGGATATACGGGTCGGCACGCGTAAGGACACCCTCGAATTACTCAAAAAAGCGGGTTGCGACGTGGTCGGGTTTGGGGTGGAAACCGGTTCCGATAAACTGTTAAAAATTGCCGGCAAGGGGGTTTCAAGACGCCAGGTGCTTGAAACGATTAACGTTTGTAAGGATTTGGGGTTTTGGATTATCGGATTCTTTATTTACTTTTTCCCCAATGAAGACGAGTCTGACCGGCGGCAGACGATGGACTTGTTCAAATATTTCGACGTCCTGAACATCCAATTCTTCAAGATTTATCCGGGAACCTCGTACTATCAGGAATTCCTTGCAGAGCGGGTTATGCAGGAATCATTCTGGTTTGATCGTTCGATCCCTTCAGACACCTATTTTTGCAAAGAAACCTTTTCCCACGCGGCGTTTTCCATGAACGAGGGAATGCGGAAAATCGCCATGTCGTATGACCTTATCAACGTAAAATCTTTCGGCAACAGTTTTAAAAGAAACGGCTGGAAGGCTTTGTTGACTTTGGCCTACTCGATGGCCCATTACGTCATGTTGCGCTCCAACACCTTGTTCAATTTTAAAAATTTTCTTGCCAGTCGCGGGGTGCTAAAGCCCCTCAAATGGCTGTTGGCGCTCGCCAGGGTTAATCCGTGGTGATGCATCAGGGAATGGCTTACTATGCAAGTTGCGCTTATTAACCCCTACTTTGGCGAAGGGTCTAACTGGGAGACGAGCGGCGCCGTTCACAGCCCGCCCTTAAATCTGGGTTTTATCGCCACCTACCTGCGGGACCATGGCGGTGTGACGTGCCGGGTAATCGACCCCATTCCGCAGGGAATGAGTGTGGAAGACGTCTTGAAGGCAATCGCGGATTATGGCGTCATCGGCCTTGCCTGTTACACCGATACCCGCCACTATTGCTTTAACTTTGCGAAAAGGGTAAAAGAGCTATATCCCGACAAACTCCTTGTGGTGGGCGGCCCGCACTGTTTCTCACTCGACCAACTGATATTGAAACATTACCCCTTTGTGGATGCGGTTATCAGGGGTGAAGGCGAACAATCGTTGCTTGATCTGGTACGGGGTACAGACCCGGCGACGATCCATGGCCTTACCTGGCGCAAGGATGGGCAGATTATCCAGAACCAGAAACGCCCACTAATAGCGGATATAGACTCCCTTTACGTGGATTACGATCTCCTGCCTGACCTGTCGTACTACGGCGGAGACAACGAGGCGCCGGCAAGTCTCCGGCATCTTCGGCAGGTGTATTTTATCTCTTCGCGCGGGTGCCCATTTCAGTGTATTTACTGCGCCAATGACCACTGGGAGCGGAGCTGGCGTCCTATGAGTCCGGCAACACTCGTTGGTCATATAGAACGTATCGTGAAGAAATATAACGTCGAATATTTCCGGTTTTACGACGACCTTTTTACGGTGAACAAAAAATGGGTAATGCAGTTTTGTGACCTCCTTGAACAAAAAGCGCTGAAGGTCAAATTCCGGGTGCTTATTCGGGGCGATACCAGGCCGGAGGTGATCCAAAGGTTGTGCCAGGTAGGGCTGGTTGCCGTGGGGCTGGGCGTTGAATCAGGCTCAGACCGGATGCTGAAGGCGATTGCGAAGGGCATTACTTCAAAGCAGCTCATTGAGACCATGACCGAATGCAAACGGTTAGGCCTGTGGCTGGTCGGCTCTTTTATCCTTTCACTCCCAGGTGAAACCCCGGACGACTTTAAGGCGAGCAAGAAATTGATGGCATATCCGGATGTTTTCCAGGCGCCAATCATGACCATATTTCCCGGTACGCCCCTGTATACGCAACTGAAAAACACCGGTGAGATTAATGACGAGATATGGTTTGATGGTGCGCAACAAGGGAGAATTTTGTATTGTAAAGAAAATTTCCCCTCGGCGCGTTATTCAAAAGAGGAATTGGCCAGATTACAGCTTTATATTTATAATTATAAGAACTTAATATCGCCCGTAGCGCTCATTCGTCTTTATGGGCCTGTCAGAGGCGTGTTAAATCTGGTTAAATCCGCGATGGATTTTATAGCTCAGGGCAGGGTCTCGAAGATGATTGAGCAAAACCCTCATTTGAAGAAAAAAATATTGAATTTACTGCGTTTAAAGAAGGTATGAGTTAATTAAATTAGTCCTTCGGCGACTGATTTGTATTCGCACACAAGGACACGGGCACCGTGTCCCTACTTTGAAATTCCTATACATCGAGTTACCCTTCTGCGGTAATATGACAATCAATCACTACTGATTAAACACAATTTGAGCGTCTTTACGGAGTTGGGTAAGCAAGGTAACGGTTTCTTCATCAAGCGCCTCCAGGCGCACCTCTTTTTTAACATCGGCAAATCTGATGTTTGCCCCTTCCCTTTTATCCGTCACCTTTATCAGGTGGTATCCATATTCTGTCTGCACTGGTTCGCTTATCTCCCCGATGCGCATCGAAAAAGCCATGTTGAGTAACGCCTTCGCAAGGGTTCCCTTCCGTAGAATAAACCCCAGGTCTCCCCCCTTTTGTGCGGATGGACAGTCGGAGTATTTCTTTGCTGCTTCCTCAAAACCGGCGCCCCGATCAATTTCTTTTTTGATATTCTTAATGTGTTCAAGCGCCTGTAAACGCAATGCATCCGTCTTCAGACTCCGCGTATCGACAAGGACGTGGCTGACCCTGACCGTTTCACCATTAAACATGCTCTTGTTTTGTTCAAAATATTTTTCCAGCGCCTTGTCGTTTAGCTTATGAGCAAAATATTTTTCCAGGGCGATAGAGTGTTTAATGCTCGTTTTAAATTCCGTCAGGCCAAAACCGACCAATGCAAGGATTTGTTCTAACGGCTGAACGGCTTTCTTTTGGCGTCCCTCGATATCGAGCCGTATCTTCTCAATCTCCCTGTCAATTTCACCCTGCGTAACAAGCAAGCCTTGCTTATCGATAAACTCATCAAGCAGCATATCCATAATCAACCGATCGACAATGTCCTGTTTTAAGGCTTCAGGGGTAACCTCGTCGGTGTTTTTATGCTCTTGAAGACGCTCCGCAACGTCCTTGTTTGTTATTTTCTTACCGTTGACCGTTACGATAACGTCACTTTTAGTGCTTTTTTCCGCAGAAAAAGCATCGGCCTGGGACAATAACAGACCAAGACAGAGCAAAAACAAGAATAACTTTTTCATAAAATTCCCTTTTGGTGATACCTTAGTTTTTAAAAAAAATAACCCCGGAGGGGTGAAATAGCAATAGTTAAAACACGAAATACCATAAAGCTCCAAAGGAGCGAGATATTGTTTACAAACCTTATACGCCGCGCCTCTGGAGCTTGACCTTGGTGGAGATGCTCTTTCTCCTAACCGCTACGGATAAAATATACAAAACCTTGGAGAAATTGTCAAAATGAAAGATTCATGGGCTGGAAGGTTGTGGTGTTCAGCTTCAGAGGGTTTGGTATATCCCTGTCTAAGTTTAATGAATTGCGGACTCGTTACGGCAAAGTAAATGAAGCGAGAGAGCGACGGGCCGCTAAGCGAAAAATCGCTTGACAGAAAGGATGTGTAGGAATAGAATCTTGCCGTTCGGTAAAACAGAGGTGGGTACTGCTGGGGAGCAACTCACCAAGGGATAGCCGAACAAGGGACGACGGATTGTCTTTCCGAGAGAGGAGGCAAATCGCTCCTCTCTCACTCACAACCAAAGAATGACGAACCAGAGGGCCTCTTAGTGAGACAGTAATTCCCAATATCCTGTTTATTTGGGAAAAGCGAATGAAGAATAACTGCTTTTGGCTATACATCTTCTTGTTTATTAAACAACGGCCTTTTTAATTTCGATGGGATGTTCTTGTTATAGGTGAATAATTATGGATACACGAAAAAGAGTCGGTGATGTACTTATTGAGGCGGGGGTAATAACACAACAGCAGCTTGAGCAGGCAATCGTCCATCAGGCAGAAAACAAAAAACGGATCGGAAAAACACTCGTTGAATTAGGTTTTGCTACTGAAAAGCAAATAGCGGAAGCCCTTGCACATACGCTTTCAATTCCATTTATTAATTGTAATGAATACAACTTAGATGAAAAGATTAAATCGCTGGTGCCACAGACGATGATAGAAAAGAAGGTCATTATGCCGCTTGAGGTAAAAAACAATACCCTCCTCCTTGCCATGGCCGATCCTCTCGATTGGGAGACACTTGATTCATTAGCGTTCAGTACGGGTATGAAGATTATTCCCGCCATTACTTATGAAACCAATCTTCTTGAAGCAATATTGAAACATTATGGAACACTTGAAAACATCGTGGACATGATAAAAAAGATACCTGGAGATCAAAAGACAGAATTGCCAAAAACCACTGAAGAAAATGAAAAAGAAGCTGACACTGCTTCTTTGCGCAGAAAGAGTGAAACACCAACGGTTGTTAAGCTTGTAACAACGCTCGTTTCTGATGCGGTCAAAGCGAGGGCAAGCGAAATCCACATTGAACCAACGGAAACGGACGTTAGTGTCAGGTTCAAAATTGATGGTGTGCTGAATGATATTTTAAGAATACCAAAAATATTACAGCATCCGGTGACTTTGCGGATTAAGACAATATCAAATATGGATATTGCGAATCAGAAAATCTCCCAGGACGGAAACAGCTCTATGGAAATTGGAAAGAAGGAAATCGACCTGCAAATATCGACAACACCTTCCGTTTATGGAGAAAATATCATTATTCAGCTTTTTGATAAGACGAGCAACCTTGCATTGCATGAAGGAGCAGGCACACCGGGCATCGAAGAGGTTCAGAAACGGGATATTCTGACAAAAGAAATGGTGTGTGTGTATCTTGGGGTGCCGAAGTCAACACTTAGCACTTTGCTTAAAAATAGTTCTGATTTCCCAAAGAAACAAATAGGCCGCCATGTGGTATTCTCCAGGAAGGCTGTTGAACAATGGGTAATGAAAGGGGAGCAACAGAGCTAAACCTCCGGCTATACTGTCAACGGGCATAAACTGA
>CAYHFB010000247.1:0-6069 GCA_964355695.1 uncultured candidatus Brocadiaceae bacterium | reverse complement strand
GACCGAAAGTCTTGATTTCAGCAGGATGAATTGGTATTCTACCGTTCTTAACTTAGCACGTATGGGGCAGAGGGTGGACGGGACTTGCTCACCGCTTCAATCACCCCTTTGCTATGAATACCATTTTACCTCTTGCATTCTACGGTTGGCTCGCCACGGCAAGATAGAGCGCGCATTTGTTGCAACTCAAATTGTCGTTCTCGCAAAAATCCTTAAAGATCTGATACAGCCCTTGCTGGCGCCGGACGGAACGTATCATTTTTTTGGGCGTCCCGGATTCCCCCCAAATACGGCTGTTCATAAACTTGGTCACGCTGGTTTCCTGAAGCGGGGTGAAATTCCGGTAAATGAGGTGCAATGTCTTTTCCAGGGAAAGGTCATGATGCTTCCTGGCATATACCAGTAAAAGAGGAATAACGACGTTGATGAAGATCGCCGACACCCGCTCCTGCCCCAGGAGTTTTTGCGGTTTGGGGAACTTTTTTCCGCCCGCCACGTAGCGGTATGACCAGTAAGTATCCTCCGTATCAAGAAAGAGGGCTTGGACGCCGTTCGTTATCGTCTTGATAATGGCCGCTTCATCCCCCTTCTGCCCGATTACAACGTCCGGTTTTTGGAAAATCGCCAGGATGCGCTGGAATATGCCTTGTGGCATGCATTCCGGGAGGATATTGGATATGGCGGCAATCCTTCTTTCCGGATAATTCGCGGGTCTCATGCCCGCAAACCGCCAATCGCTTCGCGCCATAGCCGCTATACCGGTTTTCTGCTGCATGGAATGCCACAGTGCCTCTATGGTTTTTATATATGCCGTCGTCTCGTCGTCGTAGACCTTTTTTGCGTCGTTCAACTTCGGTAGCAAACCGGCGGCGCCCAGCAGCAGGGCTTGTATGTGTACGGCCTTTTCATGGGACGGTGCGTCTTCAGGGATTACCAGCCGCACGTCCTTCAGGGGTACGAGGGATGCCAGGGTGAGAAAAGGTTCCTTGTTGTTTTTATATCCCAGCGATTCCATAATGGCTTCATAAAGGGCTTGCTCGAATGGCCGTGTTTCCAACCATCGTTCGTATTTCCCGGCCTTGAGAATCACGCGGTCATCTCCGGCGTAATCAAGGAATTGGCCGAGCCATTGCCCGTCCGCACACTGATTTTCTATCTCGGTCTTACAATGACCGGGATTTACTTTCTTGTCCTTTAAATAGGCCTCAAAGTCAATCGTATTGATGACGTCGTCAATCTCTGCGTCTAAATATTTTGAAAGGGTAAGCTGGGGAATCATCTGCCCGTCCAGAGTCTTAATGTGATTCTCTTCCCTGTCATTCCACATGACGACGTGCAGGCACACGGAGTTGTACGTCTCCTGCTTCTGGTGCTGATGCCTTGCCCAATCGGATGCAAACACGTGTATCTCAACGTTGCCCTTTATCAGCCCTTTGCCCTCCAGGAGGATTTCTGCATGTTTAAAATCAGGCCCCCCTCCCGGGGTTTCCCAACCGGGTGTAAGAACCTCAAGGCGCAGCCCGTCATCGGTATAAAGCTTGTCTTTTTTAAAATGCTGCCCAAACCATATACATCGCACCAGTTCTTCCTTAATCAACTTTTCAGTGCCTTCAAGAATAAAAAGCGGCAATTGATCGCTTGCCGCCACGTCCGTTTCCCCCGCAGAAAGAGCGGCAATGATACGGCGATACGTAGGTGAAAAACAATCAGATGGGTAGATTTTGAGATTTAGCATAGCATATTTGATAATTAAAAAAGGTTGCCAACATAACACGGAAGCCCGAAACTGCTCACGAGATACCAACACGTAGGACGAGGGCAACGTCCATCAAACCTGAAGGTTTGAGCTACCCATAGCCTAGCTTCTTCAGCTTAGTCTTGTCTTTTCTCCACTTCTCCATGACCTTGACGACCAGCTCAAGGTATACCTTTCGGTCTACCTGCTTTTCCATCTCTTCACGGGCAAGGACGCCTATGCGTTTGATTGCGTCGCCGTTTTTGCCGATGATGATGCCTTTTTGAGAACTGCGCTCCACGTAAATAATAGCCTTGATAAAATCCTTGCCCTTTTCGCGTTCCTTGTATTCTTCGATCTCCACGGTAATGGAATAGGGGATTTCCTGTCCGTAAAATTCAAAAATCTTTTCACGGATGATTTCGGCGGCGAGAAACCGATCGTTGTAGTCGGTCATGTAGTCGGCGGGGAAGAAAGGTTCTCCCTCGGGCAGGTATTTAACTATGAGCGATTGCAGCAGGTCGAGGTTTACCTTCGTTAAGGCGGAAATGGGGAGGATTTCGGCGAAGGGGAATTTGCTGTGGTATGTAGCTAGTATCGGTATTAATTTGTTTTTTTCGACCAAATCTACCTTGTTAACAGCTAGAATTACCGGTATGTTGCGATGCGAGAGCCGGTTCATGATTTCCGTATCCGTATCGGATGGCAACTCGAATGGTTCTGCAATGTATAGAATGACGTCAACACCCTCTATCGCATTATAGGCCTCTTTCACCATGTATGCCTGCAGGTTGTATTTGGGCGACATAATGCCGGGGGTGTCGTAAAAGACGATCTGATAGTCGTCTTTTGTTAGCACACCCATAATCTTTTTTCTGGTCGTCTGTGGTTTGGGGGTGACGATGGAGAGCTTGCAGCCCAGAAACTCGTTGATAAGGGTGGATTTCCCCACGTTCGGTTTTCCCAAGATTGCGACGTAACCTGCCTTGAAACCTGCTTTGTTTGTTTGCATGAGACCCTTGCTTTAAAAAGTTTCGGTAGGTCAACCGTCCCCGGTTGACGTATAAGAATTTTGTAATGACAAGCGGGGACGCTCGCCATGCCTGTATTGAACAGCGATTTAACAGCGAATATCGAATATCGAACAAGGAATTTCGAATTAAGAAGTTCTCGGTAAAATATCCCTTATCATTCGATATTCGTTATTCCTTGTTCGATATTCGCTTTTGTTCTTACAGCACATCCCTCAACTTAACACCTTTTGGCGGGTTCAGGTTGCAAACCTGAACCCGCTCGTGGTTCGCCTTTATTAGCGTTCATTCGCGGTTCCCCCTGGTTTTCTCCGCGCCCCTTCGACATTCGTTATTCCTTGTTCAATATTCAATATTCGCTGTTGCCCTCTCTGCTCAAACGTCTCTTACATAGGAGCATTCAGGGTCAGCACCCTTCTGGCTATCTCAAAATAGATAACCAATCCCGTGGCATCCAGTACTGTGGCGATGAGCGGGGCGGATACGAATGCGGGGTCCAGCTTTACAAACCGGAAAAAGAGCGGTATCCCCAGGCCGATGATGTTCCCGACGCTCACCACCGTCCACAAGGAAACACCTACCGTCATCGCAAGGATGCAATTTCCCAATGATATATATGCAATGGTAAAGGCAATAAGCCCCATGATAAACCCCAGCGATACCCCTACTTTCGACTCCCTCAGCAGGATGCGCCACCAATCTTTTAACTTTATTTCCCCCGTTGCAAGCGCCCGAATAACCAGAGTGGAGGACTGAGACCCCGTGTTGCCGCCCGACCCGGTAAGCATCGGTATAAAATAGGCAAGGGAGAGCATCGAGCCTAACACGCCTGCATAGCGCTTCAATATGGTCTGCGATATCGTCGCCGCAACGACGAGGATCACCAGCCATATAACCCGGTTGAGTATACGCTTCGAAAAACCTACGCGAAAATACTCTTCCTCTATGGTTTGGATACCCGCCATCCTTTGGAAATCTTCCGTGACCTCTTCCTGCACAACGTCCAGCACGTCATCGACCGTTACGATGCCGACAAGCCGGTCTTCATTGTCCACGACGGGGACAGCCAGGATGTCGTATTTTTGAACGACCCGTACCGCCTTTTCCTGGTCATCCGTGGTATGCACGAAAAAGACGTTTTCGTTCATGATGTTCCTGATGAGTTGCTCTGGGTCGGCAAGGATGATGTTTTTCAGGGAGGCAACGCCGCGCAGCTTTTGGGTCTCGTCAACAATGTAACAAACGTAGATGGTCTCGCGGTTTAACCCCGTCTTGCGGATGTGTTCCAGGGATTTTGCAACGGTCATGTCCATACGGAGGCCGACGTATTCCGGAGTCATAATGCGTCCGGCGGAGTTATCGGGGTAGTTCAGCAGTTCATTGGCTTCTTTGCGTTCCTGTGGGGGGAGTAATTTCAACAGTTTTTCAACGACGTGGGCCGGCAGTTCGTCAAAAAGCTGCGTTCGGTCGTCCGGCTGCATCTCGATAAGAATTTCTTTTGCGTGCTGTTCGGAAAACTGCTTGAGCATGTCTTCCTGTTCGTTGGGTTCCAGCAGTGAAAAGACCTCGGATATCTTGTTCTTATCAAGAAGTCTGAAGCCCATCACGCGCTCCGTCGGCTCAAGCTCTCGCAGAATGTCCAGAATATCCGCCGGGTGCCGTTCCCGCAGGAAGTCGCGCAGCCCTTTAAAATCCTTCGTTTCAATTAGTTCTTTTATTTCCGGGAGGAATATTTTTATCCATTGTAGTTCCATAGTGTCAATCAACCTTTTCTACGCCAAGCGCCTTGGCCATGCCTAGCAGGGTTCTCCCTATTAATGAGCGTTTCATTTCGATTGCGTGGAAATCGCATACCTCATCGCAACAGAAACATCCTATACATTTCTTTTTGTCCACAATCACCTTGCCGGACTCCTTTGACATGGCACCTGCCGGACAATTCCTTACGCACTCGTAACACCGCGTGCAGTTCGAATGGTTTACGGTGGAGAAGGTGGAGCAGGTGTTGTCGAACATCATCGCCAGGAGAAAATCCGGCAGATATTTTCCGGCAAAGTCCTGCGCCCCGCTGGAAGGCTTTTTAAAATCGGGGACGGATACGTTGGCAATCGTTTCACCCACGACGTCAATGGTATTCAACTCCCCAACACCCAGCCCCCGTTGATGCGCAAACCGGATGGTCGGCACAGCCATCGGCTCAAACCCGATGACGCTGCTCGCCACCGCGTCCATTGCCACGCTGTCACGGCTCGCCAGGATCAGCCCGACTTTCTTGGGTTGCCCGGCATTGGGGCCGTTACCCTCCATGCCCACAATGGCGTCCATGACAATCAGGTGTGGTGGCGACATTTGAAAGATATCCACCAGAGCCTTTGCAAAAACCGTTGGCTTGGGGGCGATTAAATGGACGTTCTTTTTGCCGTTTCCAGGAATCGTTCCCATCATGTTCTTTATGGCGCCGGTGTAAAGGGTGAGGCCGTGCGTTTTTAATTTGGGGACGGAAACGATGAAATCAACGGTGCGCAACGTCTTTGCAATCCTGAATTTTTCTAAAACCTCGTAGTCCTTATTGTGGACGTCTATGTATTCGTCCTTATCAAAATTAACGATCTTTGCCTTGGTATCTTCCGCAATTTCGTTGATGCGCGTGAGTTTGAAGGCGTTAAAGGTGGAGGCGTTTTTCACGCTCCCCGATGAGTCGCCAATGTAGACCTCGCATCCGAAGTCCCGCTGGAAAATATTGACGAGCGCCCTGGCGACCGAAGGGTGGGTATTAATGGCGCTTTCCGGGGGTTGTGACGAGGAAAGGAGGTTTAGCTTCAAAAGCACCTTCATACCCGGCCGCACAAGCTTATCAATCCCATCTATCAGGCTCAGGGACTTGTGGATGGCATGGTACACCTTTTCAACGTCATAATCATCACACTTAACAATAGATACCTTAGACATGGAATAACCTCATAAAAACGTTTGGAACCACAGATTACCTGGCGCGGCCTCTGGCCGCAACCATATTTGAAATCCGAAATCCGAAATCCGAAACAATTTCAAATGATGAAAAACTCAATGCTCAAAACCTTGCGTAAGCCTCGTCTAGTAAATACCTTACAGTTGTGCATTTTGAAAAACGAGCATAAAAAACAAGAAGTTTATGGATTGTAGTACGGATTACACTGTTTACACAGATTACACGGGTTGTCGTTCGTTAACCCCAGCCTTCAGGCTGGGGTGCCAGCCGCCCCTATCCTGGCTTTAGCCCTGACGGCGCGCAACATAACGTCCGTCCCGACTCGTTCATATTTT
>CAYHFB010000246.1:1252-6078 GCA_964355695.1 uncultured candidatus Brocadiaceae bacterium | reverse complement strand
CACCCTTCACACCTCGTTCATACCCTTGAGCGAAAAGATGTGTATAAACCGGTGGACAATTACCTGGCGCAAGGGGTACTACCTCACCTTCCGAACCATCCTGAAAATAACCAGCAGCACGCCTGATGAAAAGAAAAAGATAGCCACAAAGGTAAGGGGGATGCTGGGATTCCTTTTTACGCTGACGAGGGTTCCCGGCACGGACTTGATATCCTCAAAAAAAACAGTAACCCCATTTACCATCTTTGCATTTTTCTCTCCGATCGGCAGAAATAGTTGCTGGGATCCCTGCCCGTTCACGGTGACTACGAGCTTCACCACGGGATACTGGTACTGCGGAGGCATGTACAAATCGGCTACGTACAGTTGCGCACTGCCGGTGTTTATCTTCTCATTGACATATACGTTGCTGGGATGTCCGTCTACGTTTAGAACAACGCTGGACGCAATCCAGCCATAATCACGCATAAGGACTTCCAACACCCCGTGCTGTAAAAGAACGGGATTGTTGTAACCCAGGGTTTCTGGGTACTCCACGCCGTCTTTTCGAACGGAGACAAAGACCGTAATTATTTTTGGCATTCCATTGGGGTAGGAACTGGTTTTAAGGTCGGTGACCTTCATCTCTGCCCCTCCCACGTCCACCCATTCATTAGCGACTGAAACGGGCGGCGAAGAGGTAGAACAAAGTCCGCCCACGAGATGGACGATCAGCGTGATGATAAAACCGACGTGAACA
This sequence comes from uncultured candidatus Brocadiaceae bacterium, assembly GCA_964355695.1. Taxonomy (GTDB): domain Bacteria; phylum Planctomycetota; class Brocadiia; order Brocadiales; family Brocadiaceae; genus JACVXV01. The sequence goes on along the minus strand of CAYHFB010000246.1, from coordinate 5,339 downwards.
AGGGACGCGCCGTAGAGGGAAATCTTCTTTACTCCACCTTTTGCCTTTTTGATAACCGAGTCAAGGGTGCACAGGAAGGTATTGACGCCGTAAAAAACACACCCGATAAACAACAGATAAAACCAGGCATGGATCGGCTTCCACTCGGCGAAAAAAAATGTTATGTCGTCACCGGAAAGCCCGGCATAATGGCGGGGGAAGTAGCTCATGACAAAGCTGCCGATAATAAGTAGCCCGGTAACGGTAAAGCCGACAATGATACCGAGTTTCTGTGATTTTAAAAAATGGTAGATGGCTATCATTATGAATCAGGCCGTTTGCCGGCCTGCTCTATAGTATTTCTCTGTAAAAAATTCTTTTGAGTAAGTTTTTCTTCGTGATCAAAGTTTTTCCGGTTACCGAAAGCTGTGCGAACCGCCGAGAAAGAAACTGGTGCCGACGTACGTCATGATAAGAATTACAAAGCCCAGCATGGCCACCAGCGGTTTAAATCTCTTTGCCGCAGGCCAGTAATCCATGTGCAGGCACGTCGCATAAAAAAACCATATAATGACGGACCATACGACCTTTGCATCCCAGAGAAAATAAGCCCCCCAGGCAACAAAGCCCCACAAACCGCCAAAGATCATCGAAATGGAAAAGAAGATAAGGCCATACTGAAATCCATCGTCAATAATCTGGTCATACCGCTTTTTTTCGCCTGGCGCAAAGCATCTCGCAACCGCCGCCGCCATAGAGCTAACCCACAGGGCGTAACAAAAAAACGAGAGCGGCACGTGTAGCACGTACCAGATGGTAAGCATGAGTGGCGGGGCATAGCTCAAACCTTTAGGAAAGAGTGCAGCCCCCCAGAAAAAGCCATATCCGACGCCAAACATGGTCAGGCGATAGATACGGCTTTCCGTCTTCGAGTAAATAAGCAGAATAATAAACGTAGCGATTGCAAAGGCGCCAAAGGATTCGAATTTGTTGGTTAGAGGGAAATATCCAATTGCTATGCCGCGGAGCGTGATTGCAGCAGCGTGAACGAGGATGATACCAAGTAAAGCATAAAAGCGTATTTTCCACCGGGTAAAGCCAATGCCCCAATAGACGGTATACGCCCCAATGCAGGACCAATACAAAATGATAGACAAATTAATGAGAGACTGGGCGATATCCATGGGTGATTGTGTTACATTAGTCCTTTGGCAACTTTTTTATTTTATACATAAGGACACGGGTACCGTGTCCCTACACCAATTCGTTCCCACGAATACCTGCGTGGGAACACAACATCGTTTTTATTTGTAGGGGAGAAGCAAACCCCTTCCCTGCTTCGCCCGTCTTTGGTACCACAGACGAGCGAAGCAGGAAAGGGCGAAGCACGATGAAGCCGTGCTATCGCCGCCCCTGTATGATTTCCTAAATTCCTTACAAACTAACCTCGACCTTTGCCTTTTCCTTCAAGTCCTTTATAAGGTCGCGCATCGCCATACCCACCAACTCTTCTTTAACCTTGTCCTTTACCTCTGAAAAACTTGCGTCCTTTGCAGGGGTGCGGTTGGTGACCTTTATGATGTGATACCCAAATTCCGTCTTAACCGGATCGCTGTACTTGCCTACCTCTGTTGCGAAAGCCGCGCTTGCAAAGGCCTCCACCATGGCGCCACGTCTGGGAAATGCCCCCAGATCTCCGCCGGATTTCCCCGTAGGGCAATCTGAATACTTCTTTGCCAATTCTGCAAAGTCAGCCCCGCCATCCAGTTCTTTCTTAATAGAATCAATCTTTGCCCTGGCCTTATCCAAATCAGCCGGGGTCTTCATGTCCTTTGTATCAATCAGGATATGGCTGGCTGTCGTCGCCTCTCCATTATAGTTGCTGATGTTTTTCATAAAATACTCTTCCAGCTTTTTTTCATCAATGTCTTTGTTGACATAACCTTCAATGGCAGCAGACATACCGATTGCCGTTTTCAATTCACCGATGTTGCTGCCCTGAAACTCTAAGAACTGCTCTAATGATTTGTCCTTTGTGGCGGGATTGTTTTTAATGTTGTCACGCATCTTGGCGATTTCTTTGTCCACCACCTCATCGGGAACGGTCAATTTCTTTTCCAACACAAATTGCCTCAATAAACATTGCGCAATAAGCCTATCGGTAATTTGCGCTTCCATAGAAGGGATCGTGGAGGGGTCTACGTGTTGTTCAAACCGGCTCAGGATGGTATCCAATTCCTTACGGAGGATTTTTTCGCCGTTAACCGTGGCAATCACCTTGTTTGCGTCTGCTTTTTCCTTTTTGCCTGGAAGGCTGGAACCGTGTCCGCCGCCATCCATAGGCACCGCAGCGCTGTGCATCTTCTCTTTGTCATCCTTTTTAAAGGTTACATTCTTGTGAGCGTCTGCAAAGTTCTTTTCATCGGCCTTGCCGCTTGCCTGTACGTTGCCAGGCTCATTCTTCCCGCAATTCAAAGCGGATAAGGCCAGCAGGCCGGAAAACATCATAAAAACAGTAATTCTTCTTGTCATAATACAACTCCTTACATGAAAGATACTTTGGTAAGAACTAAAGGGAATTTAAACTACATTGAGGGATGTGTGGTATGTTTTCGTCCATAATACTCAGCAATAAGTTTCAGCAGGTCTTCTTCCTTTTGGTTTGCAATAAAGTCCAGTGCAATATCAATGAGGAGGTTGACGGACAGCCGTGGGTTGTTTTGGGTAATGTGCTTCAGCGCGTCATAGACATCAGGGTCTATGTCAATAGCCGTCTTTGGTTTCACCAGGAGATATTTTTGAATTTTAGCGCCCATAGTAGTCATACTGTGCAATGTAAACAAACTCATTATGAAATTGGTTCCCTAATTCAAAATATGGGCGAGGTGGGAGTCGAACCCACACAACCTGTAACGGTCAAAGGATTTTAAGTCCTTCGTGTCTGCCATTCCACCACTCGCCCAAGTTTTACTGGCCCATCACCACGCATCTACCCTATCAGTTAAGCGTGGAGGAGTGAGATTTGTTGAGTGGTGTTTGCAGTCACATCGGAGATGGTTTATTTGCATTTCTCCGGAAAGGCTGTTTTTCCCCATTCCATCCGTGTAGATTCGGGTACATTCGTGGCTGGAAGATGTAAAGGCGGCACTGGGATTCGAACCCAGGGTAACGGTTTTGCAAACCGTGGCCTTAGTCCACTTGGCGATGCCGCCATAAATTATCTTCGTTAAAGAAAACGTAAGTGTGCTATAATATCACCAGGAAATTTTTTAGGCAAGGAATTTTTTAAAAGGCTTTGAAAACTTCCTTGACTACCGCCTTTTGGCAAGGTTACAATAGGCCGAAAACCTACTATTTATCGCGCTAAGCCGCCAATATAACCAAAACGAGGAAAAACACATGCCGACGTTAAAAAAGGCAACAAAGGTGTCTGAAATCCCAGCCGCATTTCCACCATCGCCGTTAAGCGGAGACGAATTCACGACGTTTTATGTGGAGGTTGACAAGGAGAGGGACAGTTCCCTTTCAAGGGTCAGTGAATTAAAGAAAAAGCTGGAGGGGTCAAACACCAAGATACTCTTTGCCGGCCACCGTGGTTCGGGGAAATCCACCGAACTGAACAGGCTAAAAAGAGAAATAGAGCGGGATACGTTCTTCGTCAAGTTTTCCGTTGTTGAGGAACTTGATATAAACGATATCAGTTACGTAGACCTCATCATGGTCATGATGGAAAAACTTGCAAGCAGGGCGGTAGAGGATGGGATTATCACAACCGACAGCAAGTATATCAAGCAGATAAAGGACTGGCTGATGGTTGTAACAAAAATACAGGAGAAAGAGACGGGCTATCAGCTTGAGGTGCAGGCCGGCATCAAGGCAAACCAGGGCGTCCTTTCGCTATTTATAGGACTCATAGCCGAATTCAAGGCCGCTATCCGGGCATCAAGTAAGAACAAGACGGTATACCGCGAGGAGCTTGAAAAAAGGGTAACTATACTCAAGGCAAACTGCAATGTCCTGATTAATGAAATAGAGATGGGTTTGAAGGCAAAGAATAAGAGGCTCCTGCTTGTTATTGAGGATATGGACAAGGCGGATACCCGCAAGG
>CAYHFB010000246.1:0-1152 GCA_964355695.1 uncultured candidatus Brocadiaceae bacterium | reverse complement strand
GAAAATGCCGGATATGCCTTTGAAAGGCTCAAGGCCAAATACCGCGGCATGATCACCGTTTCCAATGAACAAAAGGGTGGCATTACTACCGATGGCCTTTACGATAAGCTGGCAGAGGTTTGCAAATCTACTACGAAAAGCCACGCCCTTGATGAGAAGATGCTGTTGCTCCTCTCGTGCCTCGCAGTAGTAGAATACAACGGGGTGCAGTGGTTTGACGTCCATCCCGCCGTAAAGAGCCTTTTAAAGGACATACGCCCACCGGACATGTTAAATATCTGATGGATACTCAGGAACTTGGTCTCCTCATCAATATCCTAAAAAACAAGGACACGGGTTTCTATCTCATAGAGGCTGCCGACAACGCGGTGATAGACGACCTGCTCCTGAAGATAAACACTGCCATGGGGCTGGTGGGCAAGAAGGCCGCTACCATAGACTTTTCCGGGCAAAACGACCGTTGGTTTGCCGCGGATGTAATATGCGACAAGATAAAGGCGTCGCCGGATGTCCAGGTCTTCTTCATCAGAAACCTCGAAACCCCCGCTGGCGCAGACCCCGCCAACTTCCTCCGCCAGTTAAACATGTCAAGAGAGACTATCTACGCCCTCGGCAGAAATGTGGTATTCATCGTCAGCCCGGTATTTACGCGGCTCTTTATGTTGCACGCCAAAGACCTCTTTTCATGGATACCCCAGCGGTTCAAATTTGAAGGCGGTGCCGTTGTAACGCCCAGAGAATTTGCGCAGTCCATGCAGATGGATGAGCGCGTTAGGTTCCGGGGCGACAAGGATAGGGCGTACCTGAAGGAACTCATCGCACTCTACGAGGAACAATTACGGCATGCGCCTGATAATGCCCAATTCAGGATAGAAAATATCATCAAACCCCTTGCCGACCTGTATAATGAAAACGACGATTTTGGCAAGGAGGTATTGCTTCGGGAAGAGATCAAAGGTTTCTACAATGCCCCTGACGAAAGATATGCCGATGCCTTGATGAACCTTGGTATTGCATACGCAAAACTGCCGACAGGAGACCGCGCCGAAAACCTCAAAAAGGCGATAGACACCTACCGGGAGGCATTAAAGATTCGTACCATTGAGGCATTTCCGGTGGCTTATGCCATGACCATGAACAACCTCGGCATTG
>CAYHFB010000245.1:0-6085 GCA_964355695.1 uncultured candidatus Brocadiaceae bacterium | reverse complement strand
ACGAGTACGATACCGTAATTACTTCGGTATAATCTTTAACCATTCGTCCATAGTAAGCACCGGCACGAATCTTCCCGTCTGGCTGGGTATAATCGGGAGGAAAAATTCTACGACGGCGGCGTAATCACTTGCTTCTACGATAAAATAATAATCGTGTTCGGTGACGGTGACATACGCGCCAATGACCTTAACCCCCTTTGTCTCGGCATTCTTCTTGCCTTCCCAGAACTTGCACAGCACCTTTGCACCGTCCGTTGTTCTGCCCGGGCAATTCTCCGGCGTGTGCGTCCAGTGCGCAACGTAGAGTGTCTTTTTCTCCGAAGGGTTAATAGCCCACCCTGCTTCCTTTTCATTACCGAAGGCGTACTGAGAACCACAAACCATGGAGCTAACAACTAATGCGCACATCCCAAATATACCTGCAATCTTTAGTTTCATGTAATCAAATCCCCTTTCTTAATTGTTAAATCAGGTCGCCAGTAGCAACCGCTTTTATGTAGCGTTGGCCCTCATGGCCGACAATGGACGCGTATGCGTGCCAACGGAGGTGGATGAACCCCCGTGCTACAAGGTTACATGGTTGTTTTATGATACCATTTTCCCCAGCGGAAAAAAACATATTGATAAATCAAACCCACACCTTGTGAATCGTTTTTTCTTCTTCGTCCTCTACGTCCTATTCGCCCCACCCGGTGAACTATCGCAAACAAAACCTTATTACAATGATGGCTCTATTCCCGGGAACAAATCGGCAAGTAATTCCTTGGCAATAGGTCCGGCAATTTCTGCGCCGTGGCCAGGTGTGTGCTCAATGAGGATGGCAAAGCAGTATTTGGGATTATCATAAGGGGCGTATCCGATAAGCCAGGCGTGGTTGTCTTTTGCGCGCCCCGTTTCGGCGGTGCCCGTCTTCGCCGCAACTTTATAGAGGTCCAGCCCGGTGTGCTTTGCCGTACCGCGGGTTACCACGCCGTGAAGCGCCGTGCGGATGGTAGACAGCATTCCCGGTTGCAGCGATAGTTTCTGGACGTTGCCCGGCACATCCGTTTGAATCGTTTCTCCATCACCGTTGGTGATCTTCAGCTTTACGTGGGGTTGCACTAAAGTGCCGCCATTTGCAATGGCCGCATAGACGCGGATCATCTGAAGCGGCGTTGTGAGCAGTGCGCCCTGTCCGATGGCAACGTTCATGGCCGTAGCCGTGCTTTTTATTTTTGGGATGTTTCCGCCTCTTTCATGAGAAATATCAATGCCTGTTTTATCGCCGATACAGAACTTCTTTGCCCAGGCGTATAACAAGTCGCCTCCTAAAATCTTTGCCGTATCAAAGAAAAACACATTGCACGAATAGGGAAGAGCATCTTCGATGGTCGTGGGTCCATGCCCGGTATTCAGCCAGCATTTAAACTGTATCTCATGGTAATTGGTGTGGCCGCGGCAGTCAATACTCGTCTCGTTGCTGATACGTCCCGTGCTTAAGGCGGCCATTGCCGTGATGACTTTAAAGGTGGAGCCGGGCGGCATTGCCGCTTGTATGGCTCTGTTCATAAAGGGTTTCAGGTGTTGCTTGTTAAGTTTGGTGAAATCCTCATTGACGGTGTTTGGATTAAAGCGGGGGCTGCTTGCCATGGAAAGTATCTCCCCTGTCCAGGGGTCCATGACTATAATAGCCCCAAAGTTCTTGCCCAGCGCCTTTTCTGTTGACGCCTGAATCTGGCTGTCAATGGTTAGGTAGAGATTGTTTCCGGCAACCGGGGGTCTTTCTAAAATTACTTTTTCAATCTGGGTGTTTATGCAGACGGTTTCTTCAAATCGTTTACCGCGCATGCCCTTCAATTCTTCTTCATAGTAGGACTCGACGCCCGACCTTCCTATCAAGTCATTCTCCGCATAGCCGTCGTAGAGCAAAGAAGCGGTGTCGCTGCCCGTGAAATAGGAATGGAGTATAAAGTTATTCCACTTGGCGGCTTGTTCTTTCCACTCCTTTTCGTTAAGCCGCCCTAAATACCCCAGGACGTGCGAAGCCAGTTTTTCTTCCGGATATACCCTCTCCGGTCTGGGGATTATGCGTATGCCGGATGATATATCCTGCTGTGTCTCAATTTGTACAACCTTTTCCCAGGGGATGTCTGAGAAGAGCGCATGGTAGTCCATCTCCTCCTTGACGCGGGTTGTCCTGCCTGTTTTTTGCTCGACGTTTTGCTTTAAACGCTCAACTTTTTCAACGATTTGCTTTGTGCGTTCAAGCAGGGCGCTTTGTTTGGTGTCGAGTATTTTGCATATTTTATTCAGCCATACGTCTTGCTTCTCATGGCATACGATACATGTCTTTGTTGTTTTTTTATGTGTAGGTATTTCATTAATACGGGGAATCGTCGCATGGTTGTAAACAATATGGCAGTAGAGTAAACTCTTGTATTGGACGGACGCATCAAACGAGTAGTGGTCAATGGCCAGGGTTTTGCCATTTCTGTCATAGATGGTTCCGCGGGTGGCCTCAAGCGGATAGGATGAGATGCGGCGGTTTTTCGAAATGCCCCGGTAATTATCGCATTCCTGTATTTGCAGTTGATAGAGCCTGACCACAAGGCCGATAAAGAGGAGGCAGATGATAATGAGGATCATTTTAAAACGGAAGGGATACATCGGCTAGTTATTTTCTATTATAAAAAAGGTTTTGAGTCGGTTGGAATTTGCTGAACACCCAAAAAGAAAGGGGAATCACCATAGCCGTATAGAGTGAACACACAAAAATCGCCCATACCGTAGCCGAAAAACAGAGAGAGTGAAACGACGTCGCGGTATGTATGGCATACAGCACGTTATAGATGAACACGAAGATAAAGGTAACCAGGACGTGCGTAACGACGTGTCCCCGGTAAAGAAGTCCCCGGCTTGACCAGACGAAAAAACCGATAGCGACAAAAAACACGGAATTAATCCCAAAAGGTCCCTCGGAACTCAAGTCCTTGGAAAACCCTGTCAACCAATTTGCAACGGCATTTTGCTTAAGATCCGCAATAAATGAGTAAAATATTATCAGCACAAAATACAAATCGGGGACTGCCGACCCTATGTTAATCCAGTAGATTAAGGATGACTGGATAAGCGAAACACAGAAAAGGATACAAAGAAAGGTAAACCATCGCATGGGAAGCACTCTACAAAAACTTTATCAGCGTTTATCTTTACAAATGAGACAAGACCTGTAAATGGTTACAGACTGCACAGATAAAAACGCACAAAAGGAATAATATTGAAGGCGTTATTATATCATAGATGATTCATGTTTGCAAACCAGGGTATAATTTTGATAGTATTGAAGCGACGTGCATGTAGGATTCAAGTGGTTTTGCGTGGGAATCAGTTTTTCTGTCGTCTTTATTATTGAATTCATTTTGATCGCAGCCCTGCTGCGTTGTATATAGAGGATTTTAAGAAATGCAGTACAAACCGTATGCAATATCCTGGAACACAACCTATCGGTGCAACCTGCGCTGTAGCCATTGTTATCTGGACACGAACGCATTAACAAAACAGTCTGCCAAAGAACTTACCACTGCTGAGGGTTTTCGGCTCATTGACCAGATGGCGGAGTTGAACCCGAACCTCTTGTTGATTCTTACTGGGGGGGAACCCCTTTTGAGAAGCGATATTTACGACCTGTCGTTGTATGCCTCCAAAAAAGGGATGATGGTTGTGTTGGGTACCAATGGTAATATGATTGACGATGACGTTGCAAAGCGGCTCAAGGCATCCGGGGTGACGGGGATCGGCATTAGTCTTGATTCTGTTAAGCCGGGAAGCCACGACTCATTCAGAGGCATGCAGGGGACGTGGGATGACACCTTGAATGGGATTGAGGCTTGCCGCAGGCAGGGCATTGAGTTTCAGATACAGACGACGGTTACTAAGGAAAATTTTCACGAGATTGCTGATATTATCAAATTCTCGTATAATCTTGGCGCCAGGGTCTTCAACCTTTTTTTCCTGGTTTGCACGGGGAAGGGGCAGGAGTTAACCGATATTACGCCGCAGCAGTACGACCTTGCGCTGCACCAGCTCTACGAGATACAAAAAGAATACCAGGGCAAGATGATGGTTGGCGCTAAGTGCGCGCCTCACTACCGGCGCATTGCGTATGAGCATGACGCAACGTCCCCGCTTGTCCGGGCGTATACGGGCGGTTGCCCGGCGGCAACGCACTATTGCAGGATCACCCCCGAAGGGGACGTAACACCATGCCCGTACATGCCGAACGTTGCGGGAAACGTAAAGGAAAAAAGTTTTGTTGATATTTGGAATGAAAACAGCGAGTTTCACGTCTTGCGACACGACAAGCTCAACGGCAGATGCGGTATCTGTGAATTCAGGAGTATTTGCAAAGGGTGCAGGGCCAGGGCATTGGCGGCTACCGGGAATCAGATGGATGAGGATGGTTGGTGTGACTACGTGCCGGGCAAGTCCGGGAGCGAGGTTATCCAATTGGCTGCCTCAGAAACCTTCGGGGTGGAAGAGCAGTGCTTAATGCTCTGGGACTCCGGGGCGAAGAACCTTCTTCAGCAAATTCCCTCCTTTGCCAGGGGTATGGTGATAAAAAATATTGAGCAATTTGCCGCAAAGCATAATTATCAGGAAGTAACGCAAGAAGTGATGCGGGTAGCGCGCGAAGAGATGATGGCAAACAAAAAGACGGCGTTTAGCCGAAAAAGTGATGAACCGGCGCAAACCCCAGATGTTCCTGGTAAAGATGAGACGCCTAAAACCGAGGAAATCCCGTGGAGCGAAGAGGCACGCAAGCGGGTTGCGCACGCCCCTGACTTTGTGCGCCCCGGCATCTACAAGCTTATGCAGAAAAAGGCGCGGCACCATGGTTATAAGGAGATCACCTCCCAATTTCTTTCCGAAATACGGGACGAATCCATGCAACTCGCCTCAAAGCGCATCAAGCATATTGGGTTTGATGAACTGAGGATGGAGGCGTGGGACAAGGCCAAAGAGAAGCTAAAGAACGTGCGCAAACAAGAGGTGATTGAAAAGATTAAGACGTTTCTCGGAGAACGCACCGAAAAGAACGAAGGCATTATCACCAAATTTCAGGCATATCTGGCCGGTGAAGATGCGCCCATAAAGGAGATGACAAGCCCATTACCGGTGTGGACCGACGAGGCAAAGCAGCGTATTGAAAAGGCGCCGATATTTGTCAGGGGCAGGGCAAAGAAGGCGGTAGAGGCTTATGCCGTGCAACAAGGGTGCAAGGAAATAACCGGTGACCTGATTGATCAGTATATGAAAAACATTCCTTCATTTGTCAGCAAAAAGTTTAGGTAGAAGCCCTTGTGTGGCTGGTTTCGGTACATAATAACGGTTCACCGCGGAGGCGCGGAGAATCTGCTGAAAACGAAAAAAACACAGGGTGCTTCACTATGCGTACTGGAAATACGCTGAGTAGTTACCATTTTACAGGTATTTAGCGTAGGTTGGGTTGAGCAAAGCGAAACCCAACGATAATTGTTCGTAGCATTCAAACAATGTTGGGTTTCGCTTCACTCAACCCAACCTACCTGGCTAAAATGATACGTTTTTCTTTTATCCAGACGCCAGTTCTATACTCCACGCAGAGAATGAGAAAACCATGTACAACGAGGAACGATGGATTGAATTAAGCATTGTGTTCCGGGAATTCCCGATGCAGTCTTTGCCATATCAACGGGTGTTATATGTTTGACAACTGATATTGCATAATATAAAATACCGGCATTTATAGAATAAAAAATAAATATACTGACACTCGTTTCATGAAGGAATTTGTGTTATCGTAAAAAACCATCGTAGTACCGGCAATGAATTATCGGAATGGAGAAATTGATTTAAATAGGGAGCCAGTGAGTGAGCCGATGGACACCGTGTAAACATCGGGATTTCATTCGCCGGTTACGAATACTCGGTTTTGACGGACCCTTTTCTGGAACAAGGAGGTTGAGCATGGCTGAACTATATTTGAAAGTTCCGGAAGACGAAATACTTCCCTTAACGGAACTCTCTAAAATCGAAGAACTTGATGCATCTCAGGTCGTTTCAGAGC
>CAYHFB010000244.1:0-6101 GCA_964355695.1 uncultured candidatus Brocadiaceae bacterium | reverse complement strand
TACTGCCGGGATTTAATTTAAAAACCCCATTTCGAGATATCGAGATGGGGTTTTTCTTTGGTTATTTTGTTTTTTTTTTAAAACTTCCCTTTACATTTCTTATAATACAATGTAAACTCTATGCTTTCAGAAGAGGATAGGTTTAAAAGTTATTTAACAGCAAGAAGACTGAAATTCACAGCCGAAAGACAGGCCGTGTTAGACCGTGTTTTTGCAACGCACAGACATTTTGAAGCCGATGAGCTGTTGGTTGACCTACGGCACAACGACTTAAAGATTTCCAAAGCAACGATTTACCGCACCCTCTCACTGCTAGTAAAGAGCGGGTTGTTGAGAGAGGTTATTTTCGGTGAACGGCACATGCATTACGAACACGTGCATGGATATGAACATCATGACCACATGGTTTGTAATAAGTGTGGAAAGATAGTAGAGTTTATAGATGATAGAATTGAGGCATTGCAAATCGAAGTTTGTAAAAAGAATAAATTTCAGGCAGAATCTCATCGGTTGCAAATACAGGGCTTATGCGAAGTCTGTTGCAATGCCGGTGATGTTGCCAAAGAAAATAATGTTCGGATGACGGGGGAATAATATATGGCGCAAGTATGTGAGTTTTGTGGAAAAAAAACACAAGTAGGAAACCAGATAGAGCGTAGAGGTTTAGCAAAGTGGAAGGGCGGTGTTGGTAAAAAGATTACCGGCAAGACTAAGAGGAAGTTTAAAATTAACTTGCAAAGGGTAAGAGCTAAAATCAATGGTGCTGCAAAAAGGGTTAAGGTGTGTACCCGTTGCATAAGTGCCGGCAAAATAGTGAAGGCATTATAGCGTAAAAGCTGGATATTTTTATGATGATCAGTAAAAAAGACATTCGCTATGTCGCTCATCTTTCCCGGATAGCCCTTTCAGATAATGAAGAAGAGTTGTTTGTACATCAACTCAGTGATATTTTGTCATACATTGAAAAGTTGAATCAGTTAAATACTGATAACGTTGACCCGTTGGTATATACAACAAATACCTTTAATGTTTTTAGAGAAGATGCCTTAGAGAAGCCACTTGCTATAGAAGATGCGCAATCTTGCGCACCTTCAACGATGGGTGCTTTTTTTAAAGTGCCAAAGGTAATTGAGTAAGTATCCTTGAAAAAAGGGAAGTTTCTTTGAGTCTTTTAGAATCCACCGCACTCCAGATAAAGCAAAAAATACTGTCTAGGCAGCTACGGGTTGTCGAATTAGTTGGACAGGTATTTGCGCGTATTAAAGCCGTCGATCCCGCTATCCAATCATTCATTTCTTTAAACGAGGAATCAGCCTTAATTCAGGCGAGAGAAATTGATAAAAAGATTGAGAATAATGAGAATATCGGACTGCTTGCCGGTATGCCCGTTGCTGTAAAAGATAATCTGTGCACCAGAGGTTTATCAACCACGTGTGCCTCACAAATCCTCAAAAATTTTGTTCCCCCTTATGATGCTTATGTTGTTAAGCGTTTGAAAGAAGAAGACGCCATAGTCATCGGCAAGACGAATCTCGATGAGTTTGCAATGGGTTCTTCTACGGAAAACTCCAGTTTTCAAATAACCAGAAACCCTTGGAACCTTGCGTGTGTACCCGGTGGTTCCAGTGGCGGTTCTGCCGCTGCGGTTGCCGCAAATCTGACACCCATGTCGTTAGGTTCTGATACGGGTGGGTCGGTAAGGCAGCCTGCCGCTTTGTGCGGTATTGTTGGTCTTAAGCCGACTTATGGCCGTGTCTCCCGCTATGGATTGATTGCATTTGGTTCTTCGCTTGATCAAGTGGGAACCATGACTAAAGACGTAAGTGACGCGTCTCTGCTGCTTCAGGTAATTGCCGGTAAAGACGTAAAAGATTCAACCTCAGTGCAAACCCCCGTCCCCAACTATCTACAAGGAATTGATAGTAATATACAGGGTTTGCGAATCGGCATACCGAAAGAATACCTTACTGAAGGCATGCACGTGGATGTGCATAAGGCATTGACGGACGCATTGCGTGTTTATGAAAAACTCGGTGCGAAGATAATTGACGTTGATCTCCCTCACACGGAGTACGCGGTTGCTGTTTATTATATCGTTGCGAACGCTGAGGCTAGCTCAAATTTGTCCCGATACGATGGCGTTCGCTATGGCGTCCGGTCTTCTAGTGCAAAGGGTGTGATCGATATGTACTGCCGCACGAGGGCTGAGGGTTTTGGCAATGAAGTAAAACGTCGCATCATGCTTGGAAATTATGCGCTCAGTTCAGGATATTATGATGCGTACTACCTAAAGGCGTCTAAGGTAAGAAACTTAATCAAAAAAGATTTTGACGCCGTTTTTGAAAAGGTTGACTGTATCATCGGTCCCACGTCTCCCGTCCCTGCCTTTAAAATCGGGGAACGAGCGAACAATCCGTTGGAGATGTATCTCTCCGATATCTACACCATTCCTGCAAATCTTGCCGGTATCCCCGGCATTTCTATTCCCTGTGGCTTTTCAAAAGATGGGCTACCGATAGGATTACAAATTCTTACAAAACATTTTGAAGAAAAGCAGTTGTTGCACATTGCATATTCGTTTGAACGCGAGACGGATTACCATTTAAAGAGAGCCGTTTTATAGGGCTTTCCCTGGATTAAGAAACTATCGTAAAAGGTTTTTATTGATGAAATACGAAGTTGTTATTGGACTGGAAACTCATTCAGAATTAGCGACAGCGACAAAGCTGTTCTGCGGGTGCAGTACGAAATTCGGCTCTGACCCGAATACACAGGTGTGCCCTGTGTGCCTTGCTATGCCCGGTGTTTTGCCGGTGATGAATAAGAAGGCCTTTGAGTTTGCTATGAAGTCTGCCGCTGCGCTGCGCTGCAAGATCGATAGCTATACCAACTTTGATAGAAAAAGTTACTACTACCCGGATTTACCTAAAAACTACCAGATATCTCAAAATTATCATAATTTAGGCGTGGATGGCTTTGTGGATATCGAAGTTAAGGGTGCGGTAAAGCGGATACGCATCCATAACGTCCACTTGGAAGAAGAGGCTGGAAAGCTCATTCATCCAGAGGAATCCGGCACTGATTACAGCCTCGTTGACTTTAACAGGGCTGGCGTCCCGTTGCTGGAGATCGTTTCCTATCCTGACATGAGAACCGTGGACGAGGTGGAAAGCTATATGCAGACCTTGCGGAAAATGCTTTTGTATCTTGAGATTTCTGACTGCAAGATGCAAGAGGGTTCCCTCCGTTTCGAGGCAAGTATTTCGATTCGGGTGCCAGGCGTTGAAACGCTGGGTAACAGGGTAGAAATAAAAAATCTTAATTCAATGAAGTTTGTTATAAAGGCAATTGAGTACGAGGCCGCAAGGCAAGCGGAATTATTGGATCGGGGAGAGACGATTGACCAGGAAACCAGGCTGTGGGATGAGATAAATGAGAAGAGCGTGCGTATGCGCTCAAAGGAAGAAGCGCAGGACTATCGCTACTTTCCTGAACCGGACCTTTTGCCGGTGCTGATTGACGAAAAGTGGCTCTCCGCCATTAATGCCTCCATACCGGAACTTCCTTTTGCCAGAAAACAAAGGTTTGTGAATGAGTTTAAACTCTCCGACTACGACGCCAATCTGCTCATAGAGGATAAAGTCCTTGCCGATTTCTTTGAAGAGTGTGTTCGAGGGCTGAATCGCCCGAAAATCTTGTGTAATTGGATTACGAACGACCTGTTGAGAGAGGCCAAAGACCTGAAACTGGATATCTGCCAGTTGAAGGTAACGCCCGTTCAGTTAGTAGCCCTCGTTGAAATCGTTGAAAAGGGAACCATCAGCGGCACCAGCGCAAAAGAAGTATTTGTAGAAATGATTCAGACGGGGAAAGACCCACAAAAAATAGTTGAAGAAAAAGGTTTAATACAAATCAGCGACGAGGGCTTGATCGGCTCCGTTGTTGATAAAATCATATCCGGCAATCCGGGTGTAATAGATGACTACAAAAAAGGAAAAACGAACGCCATTGCCTTTCTGGTAGGGCAAGTGATGAAAGAAACAAAAGGCAAAGCGAATCCTAAAATGGTAAATGAACTGTTGAAGGGAAAGCTGGACGCCTGACGCGAACACCAAATTATATCAAATGGTATGATTTCTCCCCCAATCGGTAACATTCGTGTAAGGCTAAGTTAATCATGTCGAACTCAAGCTTAATAGAAAAACTTAGGCAGCTTCAGCCCGAAGTTTATAAAATCAAAACAATCACCGAGTTAATCGGCGAGCTAAAGACACTCCAACCGCAACTCATCAAAAAAACAGACATCTTCCCATCAGAAACACAGCAATCCGAATCGGAGCAAGAACGGCTTCTTAACAGTCTAAAAGCGCATTTACTCCTGATGGAACTGCAAAACAGGCAATCGAAGGCAGAAACACACGAACCCGCACGGACTGTGGGCTACCAGAACAAATTGTGGTGTGCCATTGAGCAAAGTTCCAGTGTCATTGTCATTACCAACAATTGGGGAATCATTGAGTACGTAAACCCCAAGTTTACCCAATTGACGGGCTATCGTTCCGAAGAGGTGATTGGGAAAAACCCAAGCATCTTAAAGCCCGACAGCGTATCGTCCGGGGACTTCCGCAAGATGTGGGAAACCATTTCATTGGGTAAAGAATGGCGTGGAGAATTTTGCAATAAGAAAAAAGACGGCGAACTCTATTGGGAATTTGCATCCATCTCGCCGGTAAAGGACGCCAGCGGCACGATCACGCACTACGTCGCCGTCAAAGAGGACATTACTGAACGCAAACGGGCGGATGAAGAAAGAAACAACCACCTGCGCGAGTTGGAAGACTTCATGTCATTCTCTACCATAACGAATGAAGCTACGCAGGACGAGTCACTATTCAAACACCTTTCCACCGCATTGCGCACCCATTTCATGCCGGATATGATCGTCGTCGTTATGATAGACAAAGAAAGGAGCATGCTGTACGTGCCGCTTTCAGAACCGCCGCTGCTGGTTCAGGACATCATAAAAAACGAGGCCGTTCTGGATCCATCACTTTGCACGGTGTTAACCAATGGACAAATACATATCCTCAACGATATTACCAATGAATCTCCCTGTCAATGCCTCCATCGCAAAATTGAAAAAGGCGGATATGTCTCTATCCCGCTCACCGCTGGTGGAAAAATATTCGGCATGGTGATCCTGTTTAAAGAAAACATGGCTTCCTGGGAAGGCGAGAAGATACGCAGGTTGATGTCTAACTACATCGGGCTGACGGCGTTGGCGCTTCATCGGCTGGAACTACTGGACGTCGCCAAGCATACCAACGTAACCGACGAAGTCACCGCCGTGTACAGCAACCGGTTCTTTAACGAGCTACTGGGCAAACAATTATCCCTGGCAAAGCGGCGGAATGAGTCCCTCTGCCTCCTTATTGTAGACGTAGACCACTTTAAAGAGATTCTTGATAACTACGGCTCTGGCGTTGGCGACCTCGTCTTGCAGCAGGTAGCGGGGGTGCTTAGCGACTTTTTGAGGGAGTACGGCATCATTGCGCGGTATGGCGATGATGAATTTGCCATCATCATGCCCGACATGTCAAAAAATCGGGCGCTTGTCCTTGCGGATGACCTTCGCCGGATAATTGAATCTACCGATTTCGAAGACGGCACAACGGAACTGTCCGTCACGCTGACCGTGAGCATTGGCATTGCCACCTTCCCGGAACCGGCCACCGACCAGGAGTCGTTGATAAAATGGGCAAACAAGGCGCTCTACAAGGCAAAGGAAGATGGAAGAAACAGAATCGCAGCCATTTGATTTTGCATTCTGTTTTGATTGTTAGCTCCCATTAGATTCAATATCCTTCACCATTCATTATTCCTTGTTCGATATTCGATAAATATGGCGGCCCAATCGCCAGGGAACTCACCCACCAATAAACGAGTTTTCTCGTGTGCACTTTTTTGATAATGCTCACACAAAACACGAAATTCCATGATATACTGCCAACGGTCATAAACTGAACATTCCAAAAGACTAAAGCCCTGCCATAGCAAGGGTTATCTGGCATTTGCGACACTTTCAAAAGTTTTAATTATGC
>CAYHFB010000243.1:0-6117 GCA_964355695.1 uncultured candidatus Brocadiaceae bacterium | reverse complement strand
CACAATGATATTGATATTATAATTACAGACTTTCGGGATTAAATTAGGCCTTCGATGATAGCACTGGTAGCGCAGGCGTTCTGTCTGCATGTGAAAAACAGCAGGCGGGACGCCTGCGCTACAAACGACAAATTAGGCCTTCGACGATTTATTTGTGTTCACACGTAAGGACACGGGCACCGTGTCCCTACAATGGCATTGAATTTCCTGTCCATTAAATTAAGTCGCCTGCGGCGATGGTGTTTGTAACATCGACCTTCATGACCTGTTTATTATTTTTGTCAAGCACGGACGCCCTGGCCTGCCGACATAGAGCCGGTCGCGCTTATGGAGATTGGGTCGTAGCCAGGGGCAAGGCTGAAGCCTTGCCCTACGTTTTTGTTAAAACTTTATGTCGTTTATGCTAAGGATGGCGGTTAGCATGGAGATGACGATCATGCCGATGACCGCGCCCATGAGTAATATAAGTGTAGGCTCAACCATGGTTACCATCCTCTTCAGCCGCTGTTCCACGTCGGTATCAAAGTTGTCGGCGACTTTTAGGAGCATCTTGTCCAAATTGCCCGTTTCCTCGCCGACTTTTAACAGGTGTACGGCGATTTCCGGCAAAAACCCCTTTTTCGCAAGGGAGACCGTGAGTCCTGCCCCTTCCTTCACGTTGACTTTCACGTTAACCAGGATGTCGATAAGGTATTGGTTTGACAGCACGTCTTTTACGATATCCAACGACTTCAGCAGCGGCACGCCATTTTCCAGCAACGTCCCCAGCGTCCTGGCAAATTTGGATATTTGAATCTTCCAGAGAAGGTCGCCGAGCATCGGCAGTTTTAATTTCTTTTGATCTAATTTTACTGAAGTAGATTTGTCTTTCATAGCGCGCTTATACAAGAAGAGGACTGCGAATCCAGCTAAAATCAATATCCATCCGTACCGTATGAGATAGTGGCTTGCGCCCATGAGCAGGGTTGTCGATAGGGGAAGGGATATCCCCATGCCTTCAAATATCTGGGAAAATTTAGGGATTACGTAGACGATAAGCGCACCCACGGATACGGCGCCCGTGCCACTCAGCAATACTGGGTAAATCATGGCCGAGATGATTTCTCCCCGAACTTTTTGCAGCCGTTCCTGGAACATGCCCAGGCGTTTTAGCACCTGCGCAAGCACTCCGCCTTCTTCTCCGGCGCGCACCATGTTAATGTAAACACTTGAAAATAGTTTTACATGGTTTGAGAGCGCCTCGGCGAATGATTTGCCGGATTTCAGGCTGTTGAGCAGGTCTTCCACCACGTCTTTCAGGGAGTTATTAACCTGTCCTGACGAGAGGATAGAGAGGCTCTTGTCAATCGGTATGCCGCCTTCCAGCAGGGTTGCCAGTTCCTGGGTAAAGGGCAAAACGGCTTTTTTGTTTGAGCGGTTCAGGAGGAAGTCAAATCGCTTGTTCTTCTCGACTTGTCGGATGTTTAAGACGATGTAGCCTGATTTTCGAAATTCGTTAATCAGGTCAAGCTTGCCGGCGGCGTCCTTTTCACCTTCAATGATGCTGTTCGAATTGGTTAGTAGTTTATATTTAAAGGTACTCATCGTAGGTTACTTTTTTATGTTCGATCGCATGACGATGGTAACTTCTTCGCCATACCAATCAAGGATAATTTGATCCGGGTCTATTTTTTTAACTTTATATTCGGCTATGTCCTCACCCGCTGAGACGAAGATGAAAGGTTTGCCGCTATTCGATTTATTGGGGTTTTCGATGAGCGCCTTCCGCTCATTTCCAATGATCATAATGCCTTGCAAGGCGAGCTTTGCTGGCGTTCCCTTCGGTTTTTGCTTTTGTGCGTCAGGGTTTTCGTTATCTTCTGCAGTAGTATTGTTTTTGGGTTCGATTTTCGGTTGTTGCGTTTGTTGTTGATTCCATTGCGAGCGGGTTGGTGAAAATGGATTGTGCGCAGCAATGGCCTCGTAGGAATCGATTGGCTTGGCATCCACCGCAATGGGAGGGAGCGCGCTATACTGCAAGGGGGCTTCCTTTTGGTTTTTCTCCGATTTCGTAATAGCTACGGGGGGATAATACACCAGCAGCACACAAATGACCGCAAGGCTGATTACGCCGATAAACAGGGTGAGATTGAGTATCGGCAGGTAATATTTCCATTGTTTTACCTTTTTGCCGATTTTTTCAAAAATGGGCTGCAGTGATTTTACCTTAAGGGAGATGGGTTTCATACTCGTTACTGTTTTTTCTCAATGGATGCGATGGCCGTAAGGGTAGAAGAGACCGTTGCCCCTTTTATGACGTCCATCCCCAGCGTTTTAATTTTCAGGTTATCAATAAATAATAATTTGTCACTGTTGTATTCTATGTCGTACAAGAATTTTTGTAATTTTTGGGTGCCATCCATGTCATTGATTTCAATGTTGATGGAAAGCACCACAAGGTAAGGTTTTTTGTTAAGCACCTCCTTTTTCAAGGCCGTGCTCCGGGCGACAACCAGCCCATGTTTTTTCGCCAGGTTACTCACCATTTCCTGCAATTTTGCTGAAGCTAGTTCTTCCGTCTCCTCGGTCAGGAATTTGCCTTCGAGGTTTGTGTAATATTGTTCCAACTCCGTTAACCGGGTTTCATACTTCATTTTATTTACGGCAAACAAGTGGTACTTCTTTAACAGTTTTCTTTGTGCTTCCAACCGGTCTTTTGTTTCATTGATAGACTTGAAAAAGGGCGTAATGGCAATTTTGTCTATACTGAGATAAAAGAGGACGAGTATTGCAATAATGAGCAATAGCCGTTCCCGTAGTTTAAATTTGCCGAACCGTTCTAATAGTTTTTCCATATTTGACTACTTTTCGATGTTACCCTTGATCCTAAACCGTTCACGCCCGCTTTGCGTTTTCGTAACCGGAGAAGCCAATCCGACGCCTGAAAAGAGTGGGGAGTTCTCCAGGATTGGGATTAAATTGGTTGAAGAGACGGCGTCCCCCTCTATGTCAAAGGTGTTTTGCTCCAGCGTGATGCCTTTGATCCACGAGTCGCCGGGGAGTAATTTTGAAAGTTCCGAAAGTATGTCTATCCTGGCAATGTACTTGCCCTTTATATTGTTTATTTTGCTGATGGAGTCTTCCCGTTCGACTATGCGCTCCTGCAATCTTTCAACGATGATAACGTCCTTCTTTATTGATTTGATCTGGGAATTTGTGGTTTTGAGTATTGCCAGATTATTTATCTTGTGAATGTAGGGAATAAGGAAGGCAAAAAGTATTAAAAACCCGGTTAAAATACCTAAAAGTGATATCTGTGGATTTATTCTTTTTTTACGGGTTTTTGACAGGTTAAGGTCACAGGCGTAGTCCGACAGGCCGTAAAATGCCGCCCCGTAAGATTCCGAGTCGTCGGCCAGTGATTGTGCAGGGACGGCCGGTTCCGATCCTGAAAATTCAGGGGTAACGTTCATGAGCAGTATGGCCTCCGGGCGGTTCTTTCTGACGTTGTTTGCCAATTCAACCTCAGTACCGGCAATTGAGGATAGGACCAGGTGGTGGTTCTTGTAAAGATTGTATACGTATTTATCCGCCTCTTTGCTGATTACGACAACCGTGTTTTTCCTCTCGCCGAGGAGGGGAAGGAAGGCGAAGGGCGAAATAATTACCCGTGTAGGCGTTATTTCAACGGCCTGTAACTTGGCGAGGAGGTTGTCCAACGCAATTTTTTTGACGGCCACGATCAGCACCTTTGTGTCCTGGCCGGTCCTGTATAGCGCGTGGATATCAAAATAAACGTCATCGTTATTAAAAGGAATGAAGCTTTCCAGTTGATATCCGAGCGCCTCCTTCAATTCTCTGATATTCGGATTGGGAAAATCAATTTCTCTGACAATGGTATTGCCCCTGGGCCAGGAAAGGGTGATTTCACCGTCCATTTTTGGTTGAGGCGTAAAAGCGGTCTTGAGTTGCGATGCGTCCTTGAGCATAAAATCGCTGAACCTGTCCGTTTTATGGGAATAGGTGATCAGTTTCTTATGAATAGTCGTTACAACAAGATCGTTCCCATGAATGGATATGCCTGTTGCACTTTGTGAAAACATGCTCAGAAATGGTATTTTTTTTATAGTGGCCATAATAGTATCACAATCCGAAAGCGTCGGAAGAGCTATAAATCATTTTTCAATATCAAGTCATGTGCCCCGTTAGGGGCAACACAATAGTAGCCCACTGCGCAAGGTGTTTTTCTTTATCCACCGCTTGCGCAGTGGGCTACGGTTGTCACATTCCGGTGGGGTGCTTTTTGCTAAACTCCATAATTCAGAACGAGTTTCTGCCTTTACGAAACCACCGTTATTCTGGATATGCCGCAATGATTTTGCAGATGTCCATGTCTTTTCGGGCAACAATTTTATAAGAACTCTTTATTTTGTCTGACGATGCAACGGCCGTAATGGTTACATAATTTGAATCATCGACTGTAAGAAAATTAGAGATTTTTGGAAAATCGCTGCCAATAACCCCATAATGTCTCAGTAATTCCTGAAGGGCTTCAATATTATTGATGTTGCCTTCCTTAAGCCGGTATTGAACTATTGCATCGGCTATGTCCATTGTTACCAGCGGAACGTAGAGAAGCACGGCCTTTGACGCCGTATTGACGTTTATTTTGCCTGACCCGTAAACCGTGAGATAATCCCGCAGTTTTTCGAATACCTGCGGACTAAAACCCTTGATCAGCGCCAGTTCCTCAATGGTATCCAATGCGCCGTTTTTCGGTTCGTAAGGGGACGGCAGAGACGTATAGTAATCTTTTTCTGCGCCTTTGAGGTGATGAAAATCGTCGGCATCAATCCAGTCAAGGATAGAGTCGGTTATTGTTTCAGCGGTTATAATGTCAATTTTAAAGGTATAAGACGTAAGAAAGGTAACAAAATTAGCCCTTGTGGCGTCTGTGATTTTATTTACGTTTATCTTGCTGCTTTCGTCACCAATACCTATCTCACAGTTCCTGTCCCCTATTTTAACTGCATAAAACTGGTTGCCGGGTTTCCAGCTATCGTGGACGTTCGACTCCTCTTTT
Organism: uncultured candidatus Brocadiaceae bacterium; assembly: GCA_964355695.1. Classification (GTDB taxonomy): domain Bacteria; phylum Planctomycetota; class Brocadiia; order Brocadiales; family Brocadiaceae; genus JACVXV01. Next base: position 1,055 of record CAYHFB010000243.1, on the reverse strand, counting down.
CCCGGTTTTTCCAGCGCCGATTTTGTCCTTTTCCTTGTATTGTCTTCAATCTTTTCATCCTGGTTACCGTTAAGAACAAGCATCTTTGTCGCGTAGATACACGCGCCTCTTGCCGCGTAGATGTTCTTTATGCGCTCGGTATAGGCAATTTCTGCTTTTATTGCAGTGCTTGTGCCCTGGGTAAAGCTTATTGCAATAAAACCGAAGATTACTATTGTCCAGAGGCAGAAGATGAGTACGTAACCATGATTGGCGATAAGAGTTCTTGCGTCTGGCCTCGGGTGGATACGGTCAATTTTATCGCCTGGGGGGTTTCTCCGCTTAATTTTTCTTTCCATATCGCTTCTTCTTTACTATCTTTTGTCTGAATGGTTTTATTGTTGGTTATATTGCTTTTGTCATCATCGGCTTCCTCACCGGTTATGTATGCGAATGAAATAGCGTCGTAGTCTTTGAAAAAAAACGTGACGTCTTTGTTTATGATAAATTTATTTTCAAATTCTTCAGCCCACGTTTTTTTAATAGTGGAATTGAGAGGTGTTTCCAAATAAATAAGGTCATATTTGCCGTTTACGTTATACACGATTTTATACTGCGCCAGTATCATTCCCTGACCGTAATGTTTCTTCAGTGAGAGGGGGGTGACAAATACGAGGGAGTCCTTTTCTCCCCTAAAATCACTGGATGCTTCCTTTTGCGTATTTGTTTTTTTTGTTGTCTTTTTGGGGAGGCGGCGTTCGTTTTCGTTCGTTTCACCTGAAGTATCCAATTGATGCAGGGAGGACGTCTGCTGCCAAAAAAACTCGAAGGCGGCCCGTTCTTTTGACAGGTCATTGAACCATGCCTCTTCTTTCTCCATGGAAGAAAGCCCCGTTTTAATAGCATAAGCGCTTGCCATAATGAGCATCGTGCCGATAAAAGTGGCTATGATTAATTCCAGTAGGGTAAATCCATCGTTGTATTTATTAGCACTCATTAGTACCTTACAGTTTCAGAACATCAATAAAAAAGAAGTTATTTTGTAACTACTCCGTCTCTAAAGCAAAGTTGCCAGG
>CAYHFB010000242.1:0-6119 GCA_964355695.1 uncultured candidatus Brocadiaceae bacterium | reverse complement strand
GATTTCAGCAGGATGAATTGGTATTCTACCGTTCTTAACTTAACACGTATGGGTGCTGGCCCACTCCTATCCGGGCTTTAGCCCTAACGGCACGCAACGTGGCTTTCTTCTCGCTTCGTTCATGTTCTTAATATTATGAATACCAAGCCTTTCTTCCGCCGAAAAGAAGCCCGTCTCCCTTTATTCTCTGCGCCCTCCACGCCCTCTGCGGTAAACCGTTTTTCTCCCTGCACCCATCGGTAAATTAGTGGGCTATTTCCCTCTGTCATTATGGGGCAAAAGGCATATTTACAAGAAAGCGGGAACGCACCCGTTACTTGTCACCCGCTGACGCAGGCAGGATGGAGGCGGGCGGATGTTCGTAGGGGAGGCTATAGAGCGCAACAAGGCCTACGGTGAGGGGGACGGCGATTAGACATTCACCGGCGACGCAACGGAAGTCGAAGTCCCACAGCGGGACGTCGTCTCCTTTGAGTTCCGTCGGCAGGCGCAGGCTGTCCATATCCCACAGGCGGACGGTCATATCCCCACTTACGGTGGCGAGATGACGTCCGTCCGGGCTGTAGATAGCACGAAAAACTGTCTGCTCGTGTCCTGGCAGACGGCGCGGCGTGCCGGGGTTGCTCAGGTCGTAGATATTCACGATTGCACCCCGCCCGACGGCGGCTACTTGCCTGTCGTCTGAACTGAAGCCAGCACACATCAACATGTTCTGCGCCTGGCCGATCTCTTGCGGTGACTGGTTCAGGTCTTGCATATCCCACAGGCGTAATCGCCCATCATTACCCGCACTCAACAAGAGGTTGCCCTGTTGGTTGAAGGCGATGCTGGTAACGCGTCCCTCATGCGCAGGGAACATCTTCCTGTTATTGCCGCTGGCGACGTCAAACAGGCCTATATGTCCGTCGTAACTGGCGGTGGCGAGGCTTCCGCCATCGGGAGAAAAGGCCACCCATCGGACGGCGCCCGTATGCCCAATGTTACACAGGGATAAATTGCCTGCCTATTACCAAATGTTCCTACGGAACAAGAAGTGAATGAACGAAAAGATGCGTATAAACGGGTGTCTGAAGGCTGGGGTTAATGAACGGCGGTTCGTTGATAGCGCGGTAGCGCTTGTGTTCAGACACTTCGGCCATTACTCGTAACTACTTAGCGAATTTCCAACCACAACTCCTGTTAACCAGCAAAAACAGGCAATTCGCCGCGAAACAGCATCTGTAAAGCCTGGTTTACATTTATGGCTTGTTTTCGGCAAGTCGAGAGATAACTACGGATACGACAGAAATATTTCGCGCCTTCCAGAGAACGGACACAGCCCGATATTTTCTGCTGAACCCTGATGTCCGAGCCGCGTTCTAATTTGTTGCCCGCATTCGGAGTTCCAGAGGATCACCTGTTTATCAACGCCCGCTGTCGCAAGCATCTTGCCATCAGGGCGGTGGGCCGTGTGTTGGGTTTTGTTTCATCCAGACGCATTCCCAGTTTATTAGTGGGCAATGTCATCCCTACACGGCTTAAACTGTTTCAGAACTGGTCAATTGCAATTGTTGCAGATGATACTCTGGACGCTAGAAAGCGAATTGCTCCACACGATCAAGCCATTTTACTAATACTTCTTGAGAAGGTTCTGTAATCGTTTTGTTAAAGACTACCTTGAATTGAGACCATTCGGCTTGCTTTGGCATATCAGGAAGAAATGGAGCAGTCGGACCCAGATTTCTCAGCGTTTTGAACCACTCCCGTGCCAGAGCCGGATAACCGGATGCTGCGGCAAGCAGTAGCATAATGATACGGAATTCGCCATTCCAGGTTTCATCACCCCGAAAGGCATCCCATTCAGCTTCCAGAATTCCAGCACGAACCAGCCGGTAGGTGTTGAGCAGGCGTATTGCGCCACGCGGTGTGCGAATAAGCTGATGATAGTCCTTGAGTGCCGTCCATTCCCAGGTCTCTAGCGGTACGCTCCCGATTACCTGCGAAGTCGTACCATGAGACATCGATGTTTGCTTCTCTGTTTGCGCCTCTGTTTGTTTCCCTGCTTGATTCTCTGCTTGATTCTCAGTTTGCTTCTCTGCTTGCTTCTCTGCTTGCTTCTCTACTTGCTTCTCTACTTGCTTCTCTACTTGCTTCTCTGTCTGCTTCTTAGCCAATTCCTCAATCAGTATTCCAAAGCCTCCTTTTTCCATAGGTGGAAGGTGAAAAGGTACATGGAAAATTTTCTCCAAATAGTCAAGCGATGTTGCTGGACGCGTTTCTTCCTGTAGGGATGCGCCTTGGGAAACCAGCCCTGTGAACTCCTTCTCAATGCTTAACTTCAAACACCGCTGGTCCACACCTACAACGACAGCAAATAATGGATAAGCAAGTAAAAGATGCACAGCCTGTAAGACATCAACCACTGTTTTTGGTTGACAACGGTCAAGATCATCAACAAAGAGTACAATACGGTCAATCGAAACGTTCAACGCCCCTTGGGTTTCCTTTTTATTATTGGCCTTTTCAGTGAAGAGGCAACTCAACTTATGAAAATCGCGCCGCACAAGACTGACCAAACCTAAATGCGAGCGATAATCTTGTGACTTTGCGCGTTGCTCAATGAACCGGAAAAGCCTCTTTTCCGGCTGCAACTCGCGCAATTCGTCTTCAAGTTGTCGCACCTTCGCTCTTGCATCATTCACCTGCGTACGCGCTTGCTCCTCCGCCATCATATACTTCGCTACTACAGCACGCGCACGTTTGATCTTTGGGGATTTCTCTTGCTGGGTACGTTTCTCTCGCGCTGTCTTCTCCAGTTCCTCCACGCACTCAATCAGTTTCCGTCCGCGTTGTAATTGCACTCCACACCATCCGACGAGGCCTGTCAACAAACCTGTCACTTCACCCATAAACATACCAATCTGACGGATTTCACTATTATTCCAGAAAGTAAGCCCCCAAACCACAAATCCAACAACTAGCGGCGCACCCAACACTGCCCCTGCGAACCATGACAAACGGCACACCCGACCCTCTGGGGCAAGTATCGCACGCCCGACAGCACGTAATCGTCCTTGAAGTGACTTAAACTCCGCCAATTGTGCTGTTAATGTTGTCCAAGAGCTACATGCTTCTTTCAAATGCAGCACACGCATCGCTTCGCCCCAGTTCTTTTGCATCTCTCCTTCGGGAATTAGCTTCTGCAGATTATCCATTATACCGGCGATACCTCCTTCTAGACGAACACGCCAGCGGGCGGCGTGCGTAGCTTCTTCCTCTGCTTTTTTCATCGCTGCTTCTGCGCGTAATTTCTCTTCCTTTGCCAACACTATACATTCCTCCGCACTAGCCGTGGCTCCATTTGCACTTTGTAACGCATCAATTAGGTACTGGATTTTTTTCTTCCGTTCCTCGGATGAATCAGGGTCGCCCGCGATATGGCGGAAAAGGCCATCGAATATTTCTGTCACGAGGCTTGCCCAGAGGTTTGTGTCGAGGTAGTGCCAAGCGTTGAAATAAATCGGTACAATACCCCTGCACCAAGTACCAGGTTTATTCTTCTCGTCCCCCGCTAACTTTTTCATGTGACGGTCCATGAGGTTCATGAAATGGGTCTTGCCACTCCCCCAATTTCCGAAAAGCCCCACAGCCAGCGGAAGCTGCGTGTCATGACTCGCAATCAACTCCGCAAGCCTGCGAGCCTGTCCTTCGACGCCAAGATGATCCAATACCGGCTCGGTTCCACCAACACCGCAAAACTCCGGGGTGTATCCGGCAGTGCCTGCAGTATAGAGGCTTCTCTTTGTATCACCCGGTGTTAAGATTGCGTCCCACTCTGCTGCATTATCCTGCCCGGCATTAACGCGAATAAAATCACGGAACTCGCGGCAGAGCGTCGGTATTTCAATTCCCATATCCTGCAACCGGCTCCAGGCAACTGGCAGTCGGTTGGGTTCAGGTGTTGCTGTGAGCAGTGCTGCAAACAGGTGTCTTTGATTAATTTCCCGCGATTTGCCAGAAACTCGAACCGTGATCTTGGTCGCAAATTCTAGAACATTCCAGATATTACCACTTATCTTTCCCAGCAATTTGCCCCCCTCTTTAACGCTTTGCCGTGAAGCGCTGCCGGAGTCCTTAAGGAACTCTGCAAAAGCATCTGAGTATCTATCGGAACGGCGCAAAGCGTTACTGACGAACGAAGCAGTATCGGAACGATATCTGGCTATTTCCGTAAATGCGAATAGCAAGCAACTTGATGTGACCCCTGCTCGCCCACTATTCTTCGCTAATAACCGCGCTTGCTCAATTACTTTTGCTGCGCCTTCTGAAAAAAGAAAATCTGGTTCCTTGATGTCGGGTGACGGTGTGGCAGGGACAACCTCTGGAGGAGTGGCTGGATCGGTTGGCGGCAGGCCTTGTATCTGACGGGCAAGAACATCGGCAAGGATGTTGAGTTTGACCCAGTATTCCTCGTCCGCTTTAGTATCAGGTCTTGGCCAGCCCAGCATTATGGGTTCCGGTTCTTCCAGGCTCTTTGACCAGAACTTCACTTCGCTTATAGACTGAATGCCGGAGTGCCATTGCTTCCGATCCGTCGGCAGTAATTCGACCAGAAAAACGCGATCATTGGAACCTCCCTTACCCACCAGTTCAACAAAGGTTGCCATCTCCTTTCGGCACCACTCCGATTCAAGATAACGCGGTGATATGAAGGCAAGGATGCATTTGCTCTCACGGATGCGCTGCAGCAAGGCTTCGTCCACTGAGCGTTGCGGCTCAAGCCGGTGATCCATCCAGCACTCAACGCCACTGCCACCGGGTTTTGTGCCTATATGTTTTTGTAACTGATCGACAAAATTGGAAACCCAGCCCGGGGTCTCCTTATCAATGCGTAGGTTGTCGGCATGGGCATAACTGACGAATATCTGTGCGGCCACGTTATCTCCTGATATGCTTCCCTTTTGAGCCAAAATGCGGTCAACGAGCGGTTCCCAGTATATCAAAAACGAAGACGATTGCAAGATTTTTAGCAAAACCAAGTCAAGGTGGCTGGGAAAGAAGAAGGGTGATGCATCGTAGGGGAACTGTTTTATGATGGGTAATGTGCGACACATTACCCGATATTGTGATGACAAGTTGCCAGTTATGAGGGCGCACGCACAAGGATTAAATTCCCTTGAATGCCTTGAAAATGCTGACAGATCAAAGCATACGAGAAGAGAGCAGGAAGGACAAAAAGAGGCAAAACGCCTATATATTACTACCGGGAAATTATCGGCGCTACCATATCTCCCTATTGACAGAAGCCGTTTTTTCAGTATAATCGGCATTCATGAAGGAAGAACAAAAACGTCCCACCATGAAGCAATTACCCACCAGTGAGCGTCCACGGGAGCGGCTGATCCAATGTGGTGATGAGCAATTAACCGACGCCGAACTCCTGGGCATTATTATTCGGGACGGCACCAGGGACAATACCTCCGTAGACCTTGCCAGGAAGCTCCTCCTGGAGTATGGAGACTTTCGGGGGTTAAGTTCCGCCTCCATCAGTGAATTGTGTAAAACAAAAGGGATTGGACCTGCCCGCGCCGCACAGATCAAGGCCGCCCTGGCAATCGCCAAGCGATTTTCCACTACCCGCGTCAAAACCCAGCAGCAATTCAAATGCAGTAGCGAGATATTCAACCACTTCCATGAACAATTACGCGAGAAAAAGCAGGAACTATTCCTGGCCGTTTTACTGGACAACAAAAACCGTATTATTAAGGTGGAAACGGAGGTGACGAAGGGTAGCTTGACTTCCAGCATCGTCCATCCCAGAGAGGTCTTCAAGGCGGCAATCAAGGAATCGGCAGCGGCAATGGTATTTGTCCATAACCACCCGTCAGGCGACCCGGAACCCAGCAAGGAAGACATCCAGATCACCGTCCGGCTTGCAGAGGTGGGAGCCATCGTGGGCATAAAAATCCTGGACCACATCATCATCGGTAAAGATCGATATGTAAGTTTTCAAGACAGGGGGATTATGCCGTAATTGGGAAGAAACGCTACACTAGATTGGAAATTGATAATTTTCCATTGTATCTTTTTTGTGACCAGGACTGGATATGTCATAATTTTGACGAATGCCATGCCTTCAT
>CAYHFB010000241.1:0-6156 GCA_964355695.1 uncultured candidatus Brocadiaceae bacterium | reverse complement strand
GGTTTGGCAAGGATAATGGAGGGGCAATTCCTTCCAACCTCCTTTCTATACCGAACACCGACAGCAACTCAAGCTATCTGCGGCTCTGCAAGGAACTCGGACTCGAACGCCATCCGGCGCGATTTCCTTCGGAACTCCCCGCGTTCTTTATCAAGATGCTGACCGACGAGGAGGATGTCGTCCTAGATATTTTTGGCGGATCAAACACCACCGGATTTACCGCCGAAGCTCTAAAGCGGAAGTGGCTAACATTTGAGATGAATCCGGGATATCTTGTTTCATCCGCATTTCGGTTCCTTGAGGGGCAGAGTTCTGAGACCGTGAAGCGGGTGTTGGGAGAGTTGAACAACGGTCATGCCGATTACTTTATTGGCGAAACGGTCTGCGCATTAGACCCAGCAAGAAAAGCAAAGTCGAAAAATAAATCTCTGGGTCAAAGAGCATTGTTTGTTTCCGAAGCAAACGCGATGTAGCCAATCTATCAGAAGACACCCAACAAACCGTTCCAGCGGACGCGCAAAAAGCCGCGCGCCGTTGAACTCTAACGTTAGCAAAAAAATATATAAAGGTATAATCCTTTATTATTGCCAAAATGCACACAACGTGATACCGCATAATCAATAATGCACATCAACTGGAATACTGGAAAAAATCATGCTCTAAAAGAGACACAGGGTATCTGCGTTGAAGATGTTATTTTCTCTGTAGAAAAAGGTACTCTATTGGATGACTATCAACATCCAAACCAACAAAAATATCCTGGTCAACGGATAATGCTGGCCGGCATCAATAATTACGCAGACCTTGTCCCCTATATTGAAAACGAAGATGAACTATTTCTGAAAACGATTATTCCCAGCAGAAGGGCTGCAGAGCGATATCTTGGAGGAAAACCTTGAAAGTTAAATTGACAGAAGAAGAAAAAGAGATACTTGGCCGTTTTGAAAAAGGTGATTGGATTCCGGCAAAAAACCTTTCCAAAAGGAAAAAAGAGTTGATGCAGTATGCCAAAAAACACCTTAAAAAAAGATAAAAGATTAAACATAAGGATTTCCGAAAGGGACTTAAATGAATTGCAGAGAAAAACGGTAACCGAGGGATTACCCTGTCAGGCATACATTTCCAGCATAATTCATAAATTTGTTAACGGTAAGCTAGTATAATCAGCGATCGGGAATAGCAGGGTGAATACACCGATAACCATAGAAAAGATTGAAGAAATAGGAAAACTTGCACTTTTCTTCTTTTTTTGCTAAAGTGGGCATCTCACGGGAAAAACAATTTCCTATCATCCGTCTCATCTTATAAAAATATCCTTCCCAATTGGCATGTACATGAGTACCTTAAACCCGTTCAATTTATAATACAAAAACTACCATGACCACATCAAACCACGAATACGAATTAACCGTCCTGATACCCTGCCTAAATGAGGCGGAAACTATTGCGGTTTGCGTTAAAAAGGCATTGGAATCAATAAGGCGGCATAACATCCGTGGGGAAGTCATCGTTGCCGATAACGGCAGTACGGATGATTCACGGGACGTTGCGAGGTCGTGTGGTGCGCACGTTGTGCCGGTTAAGGACAAGGGCTATGGCGCGGCATTGCAGGGTGGTATAAAAGCCGCAAACAGCGAGTTTGTTATTATGGGGGATGCGGACGACAGCTACGACTTCTCGAACATCATCGGCTTTGTAGAAAAGCTGCGGGAAGGCAACGACCTGGTAATGGGCTGCCGCTTGCCTTCCGGCGGTGGCACAATTATGCCGGGAGCAATGCCGTGGCACCACCGGTGGTGGGGAAACCCCATGCTGACGGCAATCGGGCGCACGTTCTTTAAGGCCCCCGTCTCCGATTTTTATTGTGGACTCCGCGGGTTTAGAAAAGACGCCATCGAAAAGCTGGGGTTGCGCACGACGGGGATGGAGTTTGCCTGCGAAATGGTTATAAAGTCTTCTCTCCAAAAACTACGCATCGCGCAAATACCCATCACGCTTTACAAGGACGGCAGGTCAAAACCTCCCCACCTGCGGACGTGGCGCGACGGCTGGCGCACCTTGCGGTTCATGTTGATGTACAGTCCGCGATGGCTGTTTCTCCTGCCGGGGTTGACGCTTTTTGTGTTAGGTTTATTCTTTTTAACCCTCCTGGAATTCAAATCGCTAAAAATAGGGCGTATCCATTTTGACACGAACACCATTCTGGTGTTCGTGATGGCAATTCTTTTGGGTTCCCATTTAATAGCGTTTTCCGTTTATACCAAGGTGTTTGCCATTTCCGAAGGGCTGTTGCCGGAAGACGCCCTCTTTGCAAGGATTTCGAGTGTTATCACTCTGGAAACAGGCATCATTATCGGCGTTGGCTTTGTTGTGCTGGGGGTCGGCCTGGTTTCCTACAGCGCCTTTGCCTGGTGGAAGACGGGTTTCGGCAATCTATCCTATCCTGAAAGTTTACGCATCACCATTCCGGGCATCACCCTGACGGTGCTGGGTATTCAATTAATATTTTCCATCTTCTTTCTGAGCATACTACGGCTAAGCCGCAAAAGGTGATAAAGGGTGACCGTTACAGACGCCATACGAAGACTGCGTAATGCGGACACGATAATCATACTGGGGTTCACCCTGCTGTCCCTGCTCTTGCTATTCAACCACGAGCCCTGGCGCGATGAGGCGCAGGCGTGGCTGCTTGCAAGGGATTGCGCAAGTATACGGGCGCTGATCGGCCAAATGGGCTATGAGGGCGCGCCCGCGCTGTGGCACCTTATTTTGTACCTGCCCGCGCAGTTGGGGTTGCCCTACCGCGCAATGTTTATCATCCATTTCCTGATTATACTGACGGCCGTCGTCACCTTTATGAGGCACGCCCCATTCTCCCGGGTGCAAAAGATATTGTTTATCTTCGGATATTACGCCTTGTACGAATACAACACCATAGCAAGAAACTACGCCGTTTCCGTGATGTTGCTTTTTTTTATTGCAACGATGTACAAAAACCGCTTTGAGCGTCCGGTCATCTATGCGCTGCTCATATTCCTTTTATCGAACTCCAACGTCCACAACCTGGTGATATCCATGGCGCTGGCGGGCATGTACCTGATAGAGCTGGCCTTTGAAAAAATATCTTCTTTAAAAATAACGCATCTGCTTTCCGTTTGCATAATCGCCGCCGGCTTTCTTGCGGCAATCCATCAACTCTCGCCGCCCAAAGACCTGGCGCCCTCATTCGCGAGGTGGTATTTCGATTTAGACCGGGGGCAGTACAACTACATAATGACAACGGCAATAAACAACGCCTTTTCCGTGAAATTCCTCTACGAATCGGTCAGATACGGCATGGTATTTTTATTCGGCGACAATTTTTTTGTAAAACACCTCTTTTCCACCTTTCCCTTAGCCGCAATTCTTTCCTGTCTTATCATCTTCGCAACCGTCGGATGCCTGATAAAGAAGACGCAGCCGTTATTAATCTTTTTGGTTTCATCAATAAGCCTGATCGTTATCTTTTGCTTCAAGAGCGCCGGAGATACCAGACACCACGGCTTCATCTTCATCACATTCGTATTTTGCTTGTGGATAGCAAACACCTACCGGGAAAGGCAGAGATATGCCTTTCAGGCGCTTGTTGCAAAGGCATTTAGGAAGCCTCTATGGGTGTGGGGCGGCAGCGTGCGCCAAGCCGATGCGCTGCCACAAGACGGAACCGGCCAAATAGCTAACGCCGCCGGAGGATTGCTTGACCGCTTGTTTACCGAAAGAAATTGCCGCTATCTGATCACCGTCATCTTCAGCTTTTCCACCACTAAGTCGTGCCCCGCGATTTATTATGAGTTAAAATACGATTTTTCCGCAGGGAAGAGGATGGCCAACTTCCTTACCGGGGAGAAGCTGGTAAATAGCAAGACCTTTATCGCATCGTACCTTTCGTCCTCCGCGCTATCAGTTGTCCCCTTCTTACCAAAGCCGTATTCTCAACTCTACTTCATCGAACACGAAAGATACCGCAGCTTCATGGTATGGGATAAGGATTGGTTTCTAGCGTCGTACACCCTGCCGGAAGGCTGCCGCGACGCGAAGCCGCTGAAGTCGATATACGACGGCCTCTCGCCCTACACGTTGCCGATGGGCGAGATTGCACAAAGGATAGACCGCGCCACCGCCGGCAAAGGCTACGACGCCATATTGCTCATACTGAACAGAAAGGCCGAAGAATCCGCGGATTTCCTCAAAAAATATCACCTCGTCGCCCAATTTGCAGACACCCTTGTGAAGGATGAATCGTTTTATCTTTATCAAAAAACCGACGCGGCAGAATTATGGAAGAATGGTTTTTAAAGTTAAAGCCTCCGTAGGGCGAGCCTTTAGGCTTGCCCCATGCCCCGCATTCCCGTTGGGGTTTGCATGAATATGCGTTGCTTGTATCAAGGCACAGGTTCACGTGGCAAGGCTGAAGCCTTGCCCTACGTATAAAAATAGTCGCCGAAGGCATAATTTAACGTACAGGAATTTCAAGGTAGGGACACGGTGCCCGTGTCCTTACGTGTGAATACAAATTAAGTCGCCGTAGGCCTAATTAAATATCTGTGCGTTCCGTATTCCGTGTGTTCAGTGTATTCCGTGGTTTTAAAGGTTTTTGAAAACCAGAAGCCATACCTCACAACCATTTTCCACAAGCTGTTCTCTCTGCCAACGTATCGTAAACGCCATCATTATAACCACGGAACACACGGAAGATGATTTGGTTGCGGCGTAGACACGCCAGGACATAAGAGTATCTTGCACCTTCAAAGGGCAGGTGAATGTAATCAATATGTTTGACCAAATCATTTTCGTCTCTTATCTGGTGTTCCCAAAAACGACGTTGCCAGACCTTTTGTTCGCCTTTGTTGAGCCTTGTACACCTTTGTATTTGTCCTGATATCGCCTGCTGAAATAGCTTTTAATCAATTGCCATCTCATTGAGTAGGGCAAGGCGAAATCCAGCGTCAGCCATTTGTGGCATTTTACAGGTGTTTAGCGTAGGCGGGGTTGAGCAAGACGAAACCCAACATAAACCGTTCGTGGCGTTCACAAAAAAGTTGGGTTTCGTTTCACTCAACCCAACCTACCCGGCTACAAACAGGCCGCCCCGTTGGGGCTATACTCATAATCTGATGTCAGGTACCCCGGCACGTTATGTGGTTTTCTATCCAAATGGTGAAATTCTCTCGATTTATTTTGCCGGCAGCGAGGTCAAGGAATGTTTTTTCCTGCTCTTCAATGCTTGCTTTAATTTCAAAGCCATTTAAGAAAAGAAAGACCTCCATTGCCGCGTGACCAGCCCTCTTGTTTCCATCAATAAAGGGATGGTTCCTCGTTATTGAAAAACATAATGCCGAAGCTTTAGAAACAATATCGGGGTAAAGTTCTTTTTGATCAAATGTTATTCGCGGTTGGTTTATTGCTGACTCTAAACCGCCAAGGTCTCGAATCCCGCCCGTCCCACCGGAAGAGGTGATCACCTCTTTATGTAAAAAAAGAATCTCGGCTAATGATAGATACCTCATTTTGCCAGCCGTTTGTATAATTCTTTGTTCTTTTCCAGTATTTTTCTCACGGCTTCACTAAATTCTGGTTCAGGTTGAGAAATTAAGTCTTCAAGGGACGCCGTAACAAACTGCTCCAGTTTCAAGCCATAGTTTTCAGCCTTTTTTTTCAATTGTTGCATTTTTTCATCTTCTAATGTCAATGTAATGGTAGTCATACTATCTACTCCTATATTAGTGTGTTCCAACTAATTCTCCCCATAACGGCAAAATTCCCATGCGCCAAGTTTTCTCCACTTCACCAAAAACCCTACCACAAGTCAAGCACAAACAGCTTTTACACCGACAGGTACTAAGCCGCTATGGCTTTGCCCAATCTGTATAAAGCTCTTTTTGATACCGATCTTTGTCGTCTTTGCCTTGACAACTTGTGTTTTTATCCGGTTCAAAATCAAAATCAGGCAAGAAAATCCCAATAATATTGAGGCATCCCGGTTGATTTTGTTTTTTTTCGATTGGTGCGAACATCCGTTGTAGCGGCGGTAGAAACGTTGTCCAGGCGGTAGGCCAGCGAAAAAGGTACGACATAGGAGAAATAACACGAACAGCAGAACACCTTAAGAGCCAGGAT
>CAYHFB010000240.1:0-6159 GCA_964355695.1 uncultured candidatus Brocadiaceae bacterium | reverse complement strand
TAAAGCCTCGCCCTACGTATAAACAGAAAAAAGTCGCCGAAAGGCCTAATTAAAAATCTGTGCGTTCCGTATTCCGTGTGTTCAGGGTATTCCGTGGTTTTAAAGGCTTTTGAAAACCGGAATCCATACCTCACTACCCTTTTCCATACAAGCGGTTCTCTCTGCCAGCGTATCGTAAATGACGTCATTGTAACCACGGAACACACTGAACACACGGAAGATGTGTGGTCGGACAGGATGGAATTGAGTGTTTTTCCAATTATGTCGTTCCTAACGGAACTTTGCTATGCCTTCATTACGGTACAGATAGGCCAACGCCATTGATTGGCATTTACCGTTTCCCCCCACCTGGAATCCCTTTCGTAACCGTGGGCAAAAAGGGAGATGATTTGGTTGCGGTGTAGATGCGCCGGGACATAGAGAGTGTCTTGCACCTTCAAAGGGCTGGCTTATCAACAAAACCATGCTATTACTACGATAACTATTTATGAGGAAGAAAGGATACCATGACAAACGAAAAAAAGGTCAAACTAAACCCTAATGTAGTGCTTCGCGAAGAATTTGACGACTGGGCAGTCCTCTTTGATCCCGAATCCGGTGACGCTTACGGCTTGAGCCCTACCAGTGTGTTGGTGTGTAAGCTCCTTGACGGCAACCACGCGGTAAAGGATATTGAAGACACGGTGCGCACCCATTGCACCGATGTGCCCGCGGAGGCAAACGAGCATATCCAGGCGTTTATAGGAGAGCTGGTGGAACATGGATACGCGGGTTACGACGAGACGGTGTAAAAGCCCATTGGAACTACGGAGTACACTGATTCAACGTGTATATTGGACACGGTATGGGCAAAAGGGAAAAATTGCTACAACAAATATTGTCCGGCCAATCAGATTACAACATTTCTTTCAGAGAACTTGTAAATCTTTTGCTTTCACTCGGATTTGAAATGAGACAGGAAGGAAGTCATAAAATATTTACAAAAGATGGAATAACTGAGAGGATCAATGTGCAATCGGAAGGTTCAAAGGCAAAAGGATATCAGGTGAGGCAGATAAGGAAAATATTAACAACGTACAAATTTAATATAGGGTCAGGCGATGAGTGAATCACAATACGAAATGATTATTTTTTGGGATAAAACAGACAATATTTATGTTGTTGATGTTCCAGAGTTATCAGGGTGTATGGCACATGGTAAGTCAAAAAAGGTAGCGCTTGAAAATGCAGAAAAATCCGTGGCGCTTTGGTTAAAAACGGCAAGAGAAGATGGTATCCAAATACCAGAACCCAAGGGACGCTTAATGTATGCATAACATGTTTTCTCATTGCCAGGCTCCACAGACTGCGCCAAATAAATTTTTTTGTTCACAAAGCGGGGGCGAACCCCTGAATATTGACCATTTCGTTCTCATTCTGTGGCATTTTGAAAAATTTAAACTCTCAAAGTGGGGGTAAAATTTTTCTAAAGAAGAAAGCCCGCTCATTTGGCACGGCCTGAGAACGTGGGAACGAGGAAATACGAAATACTATGAAAATAATGCACACACCAAGGACGGTAGACCTGTCCATAACCAATGATTGTAATCTCCGCTGCTCCTATTGCGGTCATTTTGAAAGCGGCGGCGACGTCGACATGGACGTATCAACTGATGAGTGGCTTCAATTCTTTGAAGAACTAAACCGCTGCTCGGTAATGTCCGTTTGCCTGCAAGGCGGAGAACCCTTTCATCACAAGGATTTGAAAACACTGATCGGGGGCATCGTCAAAAACCGTATGCGGTTCTCGATTCTCAGCAATGGCACCCTCATAACGGATGATATGTCAGCATTTTTGGCTTCTACCGCCCGGTGTGACAGCGTGCAGGTGTCGATTGACGGGTCGGTGCCTACCACCCACGATGCGTGCAGAGGCGACGGAAACTTCCGGCGCGCCGTGGACGGCATTGCCTCGCTCAGAAAAGGCGGTATCTCCGTTACCGTGAGGGTCACTATCCACAGACACAACGTGACGGAGCTTGAATCCATTGCAAAATTCCTCCTTGAAGATATCGGGCTGCCTGGGTTTTCAACCAATGCCGCCTCCCATTTCGGGCTTTGCAGGCAAAATGCGGAACAGGTGCAGCTTACCACACAAGAGCGGTCGTTAGCCATGGAAACCCTCTTACGGTTGAACAAAAAATACCACGGACGCATAAGCGCCGCCGCGGGTCCGCTGGCAGAGGGTAGGATGTGGCTTGAAATGGAGCAGGCACGGCTGGCGGGCAAAGACCGCCTCCCCAACCGGGGCTGCCTTACCTCGTGCGGTTGTCCGTCACAAAAAATTGCGGTCAGGGCGGACGGGGTTATCGTCCCCTGCATACAACTGAGTCATATTGAATTAGGCAGGATAAACAAGGATGCCCTCTATGAGGTATGGCATAAACACCTGGAACTTGAAAACCTCCGCGCCCGGCGTTCCATTTCCCTCAACGACTTTGAGTTTTGTCATGGATGTGACTACATCAACTATTGCTCCGGAAATTGCCCCGCCCTTGCGTATACGCTTACGGGAGAGGTCAATCACCCCAGCCCGGACGCCTGCCTGAGAAATTTTCTGAGAGAGGGCGGGCGATTACCGCAGATGAGCATGGCTTAGCCAGGCCAGACGTCAGACCGGTAAAAACCGTTTGAAACCACAGATTTCACTGGTTATACAGATTAGTTGGGTTGAGGAACGAAACCCAACATTTATTGTAACAGTTCACCCATCCATAACCCGAACGAACAAGTAGGCGCATTATGAATGAAAAGGTACAGTACTGGATTGACATTGCTGAGTACGACATGGAAACTGCCAAGGTTATGTTAGAGGGGAAGAGGTTTTTATATGTCGGTTTTATGTGCCAGCAGGTTATAGAAAAAATTCTCAAAGGCCGGTATGTTTTTATTAAAAAGGAAAATCCACCTTACACCCATAATCTAACCTATCTCGCCATGCAGTGTGAAATTTACGAGAATATGCCGGAGATATACAAGGATGTTATAGATATGCTCGACCCATTGAATGTAGAAGCACGGTATCCGACACATAAAGAAAAATTGATGCGAACTTTGAATTATGAAAGATGTAAGGAGATTGTCCAAAAAACGGAGGTATTATACCAATGGATAAAGAAAAAGTTATCGAACGGGTAAAGCAGTATGGCGATTTAGTAAGACAGAATTTTCGTGTAAAAAAGATTATTTTATACGGCTCTTATGCGAAAGGATATGCAGGAAAAAACAGTGATATTGACGTTGCCATAGTTTTAAGCAGCATTGATGAAGATTTTTTAATTTCTGAATCAAAACTGTTTCGTTTGAGAAGAAACATAGATGCAAGGATAGAGCCTATTCTACTGGAAGAGGAAAATGACAAAAGCGGATTCCTGGAAGAAATTTTAAAAACAGGAGAGATTATTTATACCGCTGATGAGTAATACTCCAATACGGTTTATATTGGGTTTCACCTACGTTCATGTGTAGGAATTTCAAACCGGTAGCGCTCCCGTCTCGGTTGCGCAAATGTGGTGATACTCGCGTCTTGCTACTACGCTGCTATAAGTTGCCGAATGCCTTTTAGGTAGCTACCCAACATTCTGCATCAGCACCCATTCTTTTCTGGAGTGTGATATGGTGGACTTTAAATTACCTGATGAATTAAATAATGACAATATAATGACTTTGGGTTCAGAAAGCCCGCTACGTGTGACATATTAACGACACATTAATTAATTGCAGATAGGAGCCAAAATATGCATAATTCGAAATTGAATGAGAATGGCGAACGCGACAATTTAGTTAACACTACTATCGTATATTCTATACCGCAACTAATGTCAATAAGTTTAAAATGCGAGAGGTAACGACTGTCTGTCGGGGTCTAGCGCGCTCACACCTGGTGGTTCGGCATGTGATACAGGGACAATCGCTAATACGTGTCAAACTGGGACGGCTGGATGAAGCAGCGTGCATCCACCAAAAACGACTATGAACCGCTCATGAACATGAATAAATTCGAAATAAAGAAACGTGTAGGCTATGATTGCCTTAAGCTGGCATAGGAAAGTTTACATTATCAAGGAGTGAAGACAAATGACAAGGGCATTTAGCGTTATCATTGAACGTGACTCTGAAGGTTATTATGTAGCCAGTGTCCCGGAATTGAGCGGATGCCACACTCAAGCCAAATCGCTGGATACCCTAATGAAGCGAATTCGGGAGGCAGTCGGGTTGTGCCTGGAAGTCGAAGGTGGGAAAATCTCACCTCATGAATTCATAGGCGTTCAGCGTATTTGGGTTGAAGCATGACGAAGCTGCCGCGCATCAAAGGTCAGGAGCTTATTGCAGCATTGCGTAGGGCCGGCTTTGAAGTGATACGCGTAAAAGGAAGCCATCACTTTCTGCGTCACCCCGATGGACGGTGTACCGTCGTACCGGTTCATCGTGGAGAAACAATTGGTACGGGGTTGATGTCCAAGATTTTACGCGATTGCGAAATAACGCGTGACGAGTTGCGGTAACTACGGTAAAGTGAATAGTTGGGGTTCACGTTGCAAACGTGAACCCGCAATCAGAAAACAAACAAAAAATCACCATAATTTACCTGCGCCCTCTGCGGTGAACTGCTATTAAAATTTAATCGGGGTTATAAGTATGAACCAAACCAACCACAGCCAGACCAACTATCCCTTAAACTGCATCTACTTCTATTTAACGGAAGGCTGCAACGTCGCCTGCCGCCATTGCTGGATTGCCCCGAAATTTGAGACGGGGAAGCTGACGTACCCGACGCTCAGGCTGGACCTCTTCCGCTCCATCATAGCTCAGGCAAAACCGCTTGGGCTTACCGCTGTAAAACTCACCGGTGGCGAGCCGCTGATGCACCCGGATATTTCCGACATCCTGAAACACATTCATGAAGAAGGGTTGCGCCTCACCGTAGAGACAAACGGTATCTTGTGCACCGCTGATTTGGCGAGGGGTATAGCAAGGTGTAATAAACCGTTTGTGTCGGTAAGCCTTGATGCGGCAAGCGCTGAAGTCCATGATTGGGTGCGTGGCGTTGCAGGCTCATTTGAGGCGGCGAAGGAGGGCATAAAACACCTGGTTGCCGCCGGGCTTAAGCCGCAGGTCATCATGTCCATTATGCAACGCAATAAGGATCAAATTGAGGCCGTGGTAAGGCTCGCAGAATCCCTGGGCGCCGGTTCGGTGAAGTTTAACATCGTGCAGCCGACTGCGCGGGGTGAAAAGATGCACGCAGACGGCGAAACCCTGGGTATAGAGGAACTGGTTGCAATTGGCGCCTGGGTGGAAAGGACGCTTTCGGCCTCGACAAAACTCCGGCTCGTCTACTCGCATCCTGCCGCATTCAAACCGCTCGGCAAGATTTTCAGCGATAACGGCGGCGGGTGTGGCGTGTGCGGAATATTAGGCATTTTGGGGGTAATCGCAAGCGGCTCTTACGCCCTCTGTGGCATCGGCGAGACAACGCCTGCCCTTATCTTCGGCCATGCAGCGCAAAAGAGCCTGAAGGAGGTGTGGGACACCGCCGCAGTGCTTCAGGAACTCAGGGAAGGATTCCCCCATCGCCTAAAGGGCATCTGCGGCGATTGTGTAATGAAAAACAGGTGCCTGGGCAGTTGTGTCGCGCAAAATTATTACAGCGAGAAAGACCTCTGGGCGCCGTTCTGGTACTGTAAAGAGGCCCACGCCCACGGACTTTTCCCCACAAGCAGGCTCGCCGAAAGGCCGAAAGAGGCTGCCTGTGCTTAAAGGGAGATGGTTTATCGCAGGGGGCGCAGGGGGCGCAGAGGGCGCAGGGGGCGCAGAGGGCGCAGAGGGCGCAGAGGGCGCAGGGGGCGCAGAGGGCGCAGAGGGCGCAGGGGGCGCAGAGGGCGCAGAGGACATGGAGAAACAATGGAAATCAAAAAAAACGAGAGAAACGGCTTACCGCAGAGGACGCGGAGAAATTGAAGGGGGAGTGGGGGGCATAAACGCAAAATTAATTTTTGACAGGATGACAGGATTAACGGGATTATGTATCTTGTCTATCCTGTTATCCTGTCAAAAAACAAGTTTGCGCTTAGGAAACACTAAAAGACTATGAATAGTAATGACCTTTTCAATACAGCC
>CAYHFB010000239.1:3716-6197 GCA_964355695.1 uncultured candidatus Brocadiaceae bacterium | reverse complement strand
TAAAGTCTGCCGAATGGCGGTAAATCCATAAATACCAACCCCTGATTGATACGATTGCACCAAAATCCTGCCAACAAGGCAAAGCCTTGTTGCAAGAATAGGCGAAAAAGGGTAGAATTGACCCATCGGTAGCGCAGGCGTCCCGCCTGCTGTTTATTAAATGCAGGCGGGACGCCTGCGCTACAAACGCGGTCGCCATAGGCGACATAATTTAAGGAGGACAAAATGGACCTATTGAAACAAGTCTCTGAATTGAAAGAATTTCTCGGAAAGGTTTACATCTTTATAGAAGAGAATGAAGACTCTTTTAAGGATGGGGTTGAAGCGGAAGGATTAAAGAACGAAACATGGCAGTGGATGCAGCAATTGGCAAAATTCCTGCCTGAGTTATAAAGTTGGATTAACAAGGCACGGACAAACGTAGAGACGCATTGCCAATGCGTCTCTACAGTCCATACCACCCGGACACACGATTCAATTAAGAAAATCACGAAATTTTTAAAGGAACCAGCATATCTTATGACATCCTCAATGTTTTATGAATTCAGACCACAGGAAGCCATTCAGTCCCCTACCGGCACAACGCTTTCCTGTAAGACGTGGGACAGCGAGGCCGCCCTGCGCATGCTTATGAACAACCTTGACCCACGGATAGCCACACAACCCGATGAACTCATCGTATACGGGGGCGCTGGCCGCGTGGTGAGAAATTGGCGGGAATACCAGCGGGTGGTACATGCCCTGAAAACCCTGGAAAAGGATGAGACCTTGTGCATCCAATCAGGCAAGCCGGTATACATCGCTAAAACACATGAATGCGCCCCACGCCTTGTTATTGCCAATGCCAATCTGGTTCCTGCATGGACAAAACAAGAGGTGTTTGATACCTACGCGGATTTGGGCCTTACCATGTATGGGCAAACCTCTGCCGGAAGTTGGACTTATACCGGCATTCAGGACGCCTTAGCAAGCACCTACGAGAACTTTGCCATACTCGCAAAAAAGGCGTTTCAAACGGAAACACTCAAAGGCAAGCTGGTGCTTACCTCCGGCATGGGCGGCATGAGCGGCGCGCAACCCCTGGCGGTTACTATGAATGGGGGCGTTATCCTGTGCGTAGAGGTACGCAAGGAACGTATAGAGCAAAAACTCAAGGATGGCTACTGTGACAAAATGACAGCGAGCCTCGACGAGGCGCTCACGTGGGCGTTAGACGCCAAGTCCAGGCAAATACCTTTGTCTATTGGCCTCGTAGGAAACGCCGCTCACGTCTACCCCGAATTGATAAACCGTAAGATTGCCCCAGATGTTGTGACGGATCAGACCCCGGCGCACGACCTGCTGTCGTACGTCCCGATTGGCGACGTAATGGAACTCAACAAACTGAAAGAAAAAAACAAACACGCGTACAAAGAAAAAGTACTCGACGCCATTGTTGAGCAGGCAAAGGCCATTCTGACCATGCAAAGAAACGGTGCCGTGTGCTTTGAATATGGCAACAATCTCAGGGCGCAGGCCGAAATGGCGGGCGTTTCCATACGGGACGCCGATGGAAGGTATTGGTATCAGGGATTTATGACCGCCTTCTTACGTCCGTTATTTCAGGACAAAATGCCCTTTAAATGGGTGGCGCTATCCGGGAATGCATCTGATATTGAAGAAATAGACAACGCCATTATCAAGGATTTCAATAAAGACGCCTCAGTGGTAAAATGGCTAAGGCTCGTTAAGGAAAAGAAAACACTGCCCGGCCTGCCCGCCAGAAGCTGCTGGTTAAGTAATAACGATTGCGCAAAAATAGGCATGGTCATTAATGAACTGGTTAAAAACGGGACGGTTAAGGCGCCGGTAGTTATTTGCAGGGACCATTTCGACAGCGGGTCTGCAGCCGCCCCATACCAGGAAACCGAGGATATGATGGACGGCAGCGACGCCGTTTCCGACTGGCCGATGATTAACCTTGCGCTGAATGCCGTAAATGGTGCGTCGTGGGTGGGCATTCAACAGGGAGGTGGCTCCGGCATTGGAAACTCCCTTTACTCAAGCATGGCCATCGTAGCCGACGGAACCAGGGAAAGAGGCGAAAAACTCGAACGAATCCTTACCGCGGATACGGGAATAGGCGTAGCAAGGCGTTTCGACGCGGGCTACAACGAGGCCACGCCGTGTATCCCTTTGCCTCAATCCCTTCCCGGCATTCCCGTTTTTGCGGGAAAGAAGTGATAGAAAGGTTGCAATCTCGTAGCGCGGGGGTTCATCCCCCGCCGGGCGTGCATACTCAATGCCGTAGCCGGCCATGAAGGCTGGCGCTACAAACGCCGCCGCCGTGGCGACCTGATTCAACGTTGGTAGCGCAGGCGTCCCGCCTGCTGTTTCACATTCAGCCTGCTGTCTTTTTTGCAAGTTATAGCGCCAGCTTCCAGCCTGCTGTTTTTGTGCGAAACGATTGCAGGTTGGAAACATGCGCTACACAAAAGCCAT
>CAYHFB010000239.1:0-3616 GCA_964355695.1 uncultured candidatus Brocadiaceae bacterium | reverse complement strand
TTTTCTATCGGTATAATCACCAATGAATACATTGAAAGATAAATCCTCTTCGCTATTTCAGGAACTACTTGAATTAATGCAAAGGTTACGCAGTAAGGATGGCTGTCCGTGGGACAAAGAGCAGAGCCACGCATCATTAAAACCACACCTGGTTGAGGAAACTTATGAGGTGATAGATGCAATAGATTCCGGCGACCCCGATAAAATTAAGGAAGAATTGGCAGACCTTTTTTTCCACATTGTTTTTCACTGCCAAATTGCAAAGGAAAAGGGAGAATTCGATATCGGCAGCGTCATGGCATTATGCCTTGATAAAATGACGCGACGCCATCCCCACGTCTTTGGCGAAGCCACAGCCGCCACGTCCGAGGAGGTAATTCACCAGTGGGATGAAATCAAGAAAACGGAAAAGGGGAACGAGGAAAGAAAATTTATCGTCGATGGCCTGCCGAAACACCTCCCGGCCCTCCAAAAGGCGCAAAAACTGCAAAAAAAGGTTGCCAAGGTGGGTTTTGACTGGCCGAGCATCCATGGCGTGATTGACAAGGTAGAAGAAGAACTGGCCGAGGTGAAAGAGGCCATTAGCGAGAATAACCCGGAACACATTGAGGAGGAGGTTGGAGACCTTCTGTTTTCCATCGTCAACCTATCCCGTTTTCTAAAACTGGACACAGAAAACGTGCTTCACAAGACCATCTATAAATTTGTAGAGCGCTTTAAAAAGATGGAGATAGCGCTTGCCTCTATGGGCAAGGATATCGAGAATTGCACCCTGGAAGAAATGGATGCCGTTTGGAATAAGATAAAAAAAGATCGTGATAAGAAACAAGATTGAAAACTTAAAATAAGGAGTCAAACCCCTTGACCGAACCAGCAAAAGCCCCGGACGCCACCATTCAGCCTGTCGCCCAATGGTTCGAACAGCCGATCTTTATTTCCTCCACCTTCCGCGATATGCAGGCCGAGCGCGATGTGTTGCACGATACCGTTTTTCCCAAACAAAAAAACGTCTTGCAAAATACCGCCGCACCCTTGCCTCAACAGCAGCACAGCCGGTAGGTTTGCCCCACAAAATCCCCCGTAGGGCAAGGCTTCAGCCTTGCCTCTGGAACGGGCAATTTGGTACAAGCACGCACGGATTTGTGCAAACCCCAACGACAGTGCCGGGTGGGGGGCAAACCTGAAGGTTCGCCCTACAAACGTGTAATTTGGTGCAATCACGCACGGATTCGTGCAAGCCCCAATGGTAGTGCCGGGCGTGGGGCAACCTTAACGGTTTGCCCTACGTTCATCTTGCTTTTCAGTTGTCTTTCTACCTCTTTTTGTGCTATATTCTTCACTGAAATGGCGAACCGCCTTACTGTTGTTTCAAACCCTTATAACCCTTGATTGAGCCTCGCGGAAAACCGGCTTGTCGGGATCGGTCACGGCGAATCCAGCCTACTTGCAGATTGTAAAGAACTAAGTACGCTACGAGGTTTCTCTCCCATTTAAGATTACTATTGCCAAGGAGTTTGCGATTATGAGAGTAAAAGACATTATGGATACAACCCCAAGTCTCATCCGAACCACAGACACGTTCGAACATCTTATAAAGACATTAAATGAGGTAAAATATCACGTGGTCTTTGTGGTGGACAATGAAGGCCACCTGGTTGGGGTTGTTACCGAGGCTGACCTTATAAAAGTCCTTGTCCCCAAATATCTCTCGTTTGATAAATTCCTCATTTCGGCTATGAACGAAAATTATTTTGAAAACAAATGCGTTGAAAGCAGGGCGCTACCCGTTACCGAAATAATGACGAAAACCGTTTTATCGGTACAAGCGGATGATACGGTAATCCACGCTGCGTCCCTCATGGTTATGAATAAGGTACGCACCCTTCCGGTAATGGAAGACGGAAAGGTCGTAGGCACCGTGCATCTGATAAACCTGATTCAGCACATTATGGAAATACTTCAGGAAGCCGGTGCTGTTAGGGGATCAAGCGTATGATTTATTTCTGGATTGCCATGGGTATTTTTATTGTATCCTTCGGGCTTATCATCTCAGAAATGCTCGACAAGACAAAGGTCGCGCTGGCCGGGGCAGGCCTGATTATGGCGCTCAACATCGTTACCCAGCGCGAGGCATTTTACGACGAAAAATATGCCATTGATTACAACGTAATATTCCTCCTCTTCGGCATGATGGTCATCGTCCACATCCTCAGCAAGACCGGTGCGTTTCAATTTCTTGCAATAAAAGCCGCAAAAATGGTCAAGGGCAGGCCTTTGTGGATACTCGTTCTTTTTACCAGTATCACCGCACTATTTTCCTCTTTTCTCAATAACGTAACCACGGTGTTGATCCTCGTCCCCGTCTCTTTGTTTATTGCCGACGAACTCAAGCTGGACCCTTTTCCGTTTCTTCTCTCTGAAATCATGGCATCCAGCCTTGGCGGGACGGCCACGCTCATCGGTGGCCCGCCCAACATTCTGATTGCAAGCAAGGTGGATCTTACCTTCATGGATTTTATCTGTCATCTGGCCCCGGCGGTTCTCTTTATTTTTTCCTTCTTTATTCTCACCATTATTCTCCTCTTTCGCAAGAAACTTCGGGTCAAAGAAGAGGTGCGGTTAAAGATAATGGCCATAGACGAGCACAAAATGATCAAGAGCTACAGCCTGTTAGTAAAATCACTCAGCGTATTAGGGCTGATTATTCCGGCCTTTATCTTCAGCAAAATTATTCATATAGAACCGGCAACCATTGCCATCTTAGGGGCGTCCACACTCCTTATCCTTTCGAAAGAAAACCTGCAACAGGTGTTGAAAGAATTGGAATGGTCAACCCTGTTTTATTTTATCGGCCTTTTTGTAGTTGTGGCTGGCGTTGTAAAGGTTGGGTTAATCTCCATGCTTTCCGACTACATGGTCACCTATACAAAACCGGATCCGGCAAACATGTTTTCAACCGCAATTATCATCCTGTGGTTTTCGGCTCTCGCCTCAACCGTCATGGAAAACACCATATTGATCGCCAGCATAATCCCCATGGTTACAGATATGGCGCACACGATATTGCCTGCGGGACTGGATTTAAAATCGGTACTACAGCATCCGACGCTTATGCCGGTATGGTGGTCTCTGGCGCTTGGGACGTGTCTGGGAGGGAACGCAACGCCTATTGGGGCATCTGCAAACGTTGTCACCCTGGGTCTTGCGGAAAAGGTGGGATATCACATTTCGTTCAAAAAATACCTTATCTATGCCATTCCCCTTACTATCGAAATGATAACCTTATCAACTGTTTACATTTGGTTAAGGTATTACATCATTAAAATGTAACAACATACTCCTGGCGCGGCTACGCCGCAACCAAATCTGCAGTGTTCCGTTTGGAACAAAATATTGGTAGAAAACAAACACAGAAACAGTATTAGTGCCTTACCGATTCAAAACTGCAATAAAAAAGAAGTTGTTTTGTCGTCGTACCCGGAAATCCCTCTGTAGAAGCGGCGAGTAAGGCATTTTACAACGTATGGTTTTTCTATTGGGTTGTGGGCAAAGCGTACTTTTGATATGGTTCCCGTAGCTCTTTTGCTATTAACCCCAGCCTTCAGGCTGGGGTTCA
>CAYHFB010000238.1:4696-6209 GCA_964355695.1 uncultured candidatus Brocadiaceae bacterium | reverse complement strand
CTATTGTTTTAGCCCCGTAGGGGCGGCACAACCCGGATAAATAATAGAGCCGTGTATGCTAGCACAGACAAACAGGGGTTGGCCTGCCACCCACAATCCGCTTAACTTAACACGGATGGGGTTGATCCCCCGTAACGGTTACCTATACTGCTCCGGCGGGTTCAGGTTTGCAAACAAAACCCGCGAGTAGCGTGGGCTTCCAGCTTGCCAGCGCCATTTATTAAATGCAGGCTGGAAGCCTGCGCTACCTGTTGCAATCCCTGCTACGTGTTCAGACGGTTGCAAGGCTAAAGCCTTGCCCTACGTGTTAGACAGATAAAAGTCAAACTATCCGGTTATATTGGTTTCATAGATTTCTTCAAATTCCGACGCTACGTCGATGAATGCTTTTAGTACCGCTGGACAAAAATGCTGCGGTTGCGTCCTGTTGTCTCCCTTCGTTATTATGTCGAAGACCGTTTTATGGTCTAACGATGATTTATAAGGTCTTGTGGTTCTCATGGCGTCATACTGGTCGCACAGCATCACGACCCTGCTCTCAGGCGGGATTTCTTCTCCTTTTAATCCGTGCGGATAGCCGGAACCATCCCACCGCTCATGATGGTTTAAGGCAATGGATGCAGACATCTTAATAACGTGATGGGACGAGCCGGCAAGTATTTTTTCGCCTATGAGAGGATGGGTTTGTATGATTTTGAATTCTTCGGGGGTTAGTGCGGCTTCTTTTAAAAGGATGCTGTCTGATATTCCAATTTTCCCGATGTCATGCATGGGGCTGGCAAAGGTGATGGTCTCTATCGCATCCGACGACATGTTTATCGCTTTGGCGATCCTTTGTGCATACATGCCGATCCTCTGGATGTGCGTGCCTGTTACGCTGTCCTTGAATTCAACGGCAAACGATAAACGCTGCACGATCTCTTTGCTTACGTTCTTGAGCATCGACAGCGCATCGGCCAACTCTTTTGTTTGCGCGTCAACCGTCTTTTCCAACATCGTTTTGTAATTTTTTTCGATTTGCAAAAGGTTGTAATACCTGACGGCCTTTTTTACCGTGTATATGAGGTATTCAGGTTTATAAGGTTTTATAATGAAATCGAAAACGCCCTTTTTAATGGCGTCGATTGCCATGTCTATCTCTGCATAAGCGGTCATAAGAATTATGGGTATTTCAGAGTTAAAAGTACGTATCTTTCCGAGAAGTTCGATGCCGGTAATTTGGGGCATTTTTATGTCGGTTAATACCACCTGTATTTTGTTTGTGGCCGTCAGCAATTCCGCTATGGCGTCGGTGGCATTGTTGCACGTAGTTACCTTATAGCCGTACCTGCCCAGTAATAATGAAACGGAATCAAGGACGTAAGGGTCATCGTCCACGATCAAAATGCAAGGTTGCAGGTCATTATTGTCTATTTTCGCATCGTACATGTTTGGCTCCATACATCCCCCATCTTTCTGTAATAAAGAGTCTGGCGAGGAAAAACTTCAGATTGCTAAAAGGATACGTGATGCA
>CAYHFB010000238.1:0-4596 GCA_964355695.1 uncultured candidatus Brocadiaceae bacterium | reverse complement strand
CCGTTATTTGTCCAATCCATTCCTAATGGCATTCAAGAGTTTTGCCGGCACAATTGGTTTTGAAAAATGTTTGGCGCCGGGTGGTATTTTATTATGAATAATATCACCGGTATAACCACTGATAAAGAGGGCTTTTATATCGGGCTTCATCTTTTTGATTTCCTGATAAACCTCATTGCCATTCTTTTTTGGCATTACGACATCGAGCAGGAGGAATTGAATAGTGTCCCTCTTTTCTGCAAATTTGGTTATCGCATCCTCCCCATTTTCCGCTTCTATGACGGTATAATTATACCATTCCAATATCGTTTTGATAAGTTTTCTGACGTTTGCATCATCCTCAGCCAGGAGTATCGTTTCCGTGCCGTATTTGGGATTTGCAGCGGTATCGGAGTGTGTATTTTCCACGGCTGATTTGACGATGGGCAGGTATAGGTTAAACGTTGTCCCCTTTGCCGCCTCGCTGACAACTTCGATATAACCCTCATGCTGTTTTATGATTCCATACACAATTGCAAGGCCAAGCCCCGTCCCTTTTCCCACTTCTTTCGTGGTAAAAAACGGTTCGAAAATCTGCGCCTTTGTTGCTTCGTCCATACCCAACCCCGTGTCGGAAACGGAAACCAGTGCATATTTCCCGCACGTTCCGTAGCCGTGTGCCTTTATAAAGGCATTGTCTATTTCAGTGATGGCGGTGCTAATAGCCAGTGTGCCTCCATCGGGCATTGCATCACGGGCGTTTGTAGCGAGGTTTACCAGCACCTGGTCCATCTGCGTGCTGTCGGCTGTTATCACGCAATCATTATCGGTCAGTGTCGTCTTAAGTTCGATATCTTCGCCGATAAGTCTCATAAGAATGCCTCTTGCGCCCTTGATACATTCGTTCAATCGCATTGGTTTTGGGTCGGAGACCTGTTTTCGGCTGAAGGTGAGCAGCCCCCGCGTCAGGTCTGCCGCCTTCTCCGCAGTGGCAAGTATTTTCTTGATATAAGGCTGTAAGGGGCTGTCGTCTTCCATGTCCAGTTGGATCAGGTTTCCATATCCGATGATGGCCGTCATGATGTTGTTAAAATCATGGGCGATGCCGCCTGCAAGTTTACCGATGGAATCCAGCTTCTGTGCGTGGTAAAGCTGTTCGATCAGGTTTTGCTTCTCTTTTTCCTCTTGCCTGATCCTGGTGACGTCTTCCGCAACGCCAATGTAGCTGGAGATGGTACCATCCGGGTTCTTTATGGGTGAAATACACGCGGTTTCCCAATAAAGCTCTCCATTCTTTTTCTTGTTGCAGAATTCGCCCCGCCACTCGTTACCGGCAGAGATCGTTTCCCACAGTTCTTTATATACCTCCGGCGAGATGTCGCCCGATTTCAAGATGCGTGGATTCTTCCCCATAACCGCTTCCCGGGTATAGCCGGTCAATTGTGTGAAGCGTGGATTGACGTATTGAATGGCTCCCAGGGTATCGGTGATTACAACTATAGAGGGGCTTTGTTCTATGGCGCAGGATAGTTTGCGAAGCTGTTCTTCCGTTTGTATGCGATCGGTGATGTCCGTTGAGATGCAGGCCACGGAATAGATATCACCATTGTGGTCAAAAAGCGGGAACTTGGTCGAGATATAGGTATGCAGTTTGCCGCCATGGGATACCTGCTCGTCAAAGGAGAGGGGCATCTTGGTTTCTATTATCTTCAAGTCGTTTGCCCAGAAGGGCCCGGCAAGTTCCGGCGGATGGATATCATCGTCGGTCTTGCCCCGTATTTCCTCTCTCTTTACGTGGAATAATTTTTCATATTGTTTGTTTACAAAGGTATAGCGTCCTTGCAGGTCCTTGACGGAGATGACGGCAACGGCGTTGTCAAGAATAGCCTTCAGCTTTTCTTCGCTTTCGTATAACGCATCCTCGGCCTGTTTACGTTTGATAATGGACCCTAACTGACTGGCGACGGAGGAAGCAAGGCTGATCAACCGGGCATCCTCTTCCCGATTTTCCCGAACGAAGAAACATAATACGGCAATAACTTCATTATTTGCAACAACGGGGATACCCATAGCGGCCTTTAAGCCACATGCCGTGGCGATTTGCGCGCGAGGGGCATTATCAGACGCCATAACGTCCCGTCTCCATTCTGGACGCTTTGAAGACCAAGTGCTTCCGGGAAGGCCTATTCCGGGAGGAAATGTCCTCTCTTTACTTGTCGAGATGAACGTCTCCAGCTTCTCGTTGGGACGGTGGTATGACGATGCGTATTTAAGGTGATTGTTGTCGGAACAGGGCACCCACGCCTCCCCATAAATCCAACCCGTGAATTCACACATCTTATGCAGCACGATATCGAGCGCCGAAAGAAAGTCTTCCGAAGCGGCAATTGCTACCGTCATCGCTTCCACGAGTTGAACCTCTTCCGCGATCTGTTTCCGTTCCGTTATATCCTGCACCGTCCCTATCATGCGAACCACCCTTCCCGTGTCATCACAGACAGCCTTGGCTTTTTCATGGACGAAACGTGTCGTCTTTTTAGCTTTTAACGGATGTTCCAGGGATATTTCATTCCTGAGTATGCGGTGTTCGATGCTATACGGCTTGCTTTCGTAGAGGGCATTATGAACGGCGTCTTTTACCATCCACCGATCTGAAGGATGAACGGCATCAAGAAATGCCTCATACGTGGCGATAAATTCCTGCTTTGACAAACCAAAGATGCAATATACCTCGTCAGACCAGTAGAGAACGTTTTTCATGACGTCCCATTCCCAATTGCCGATGTGTGCGATTTGTTGCGCCTCGGCGAGCCTCGCCTCGCTTTGCGTAAGCGCCGTGGTCCTCTCGTTAACGTGCCGTACCATATAATTAAACGATTCACACAGCAGACCGATTTCGTCATGGGATTTTATGGGAAGGGTAATACTGAAATTACCTACGGCAATATCCTTTGCCGCAGTGGAAACCATACGAAGTGGATTCACAAATTTCCTGATAAACAGGATAAATAGTAAGATGACCATTGCAATGACGACGGCAGCGGTTATTAACATATTCTGACGGACGTTGTAAACGGGAGCAAAAATCTCGTTCATGTTAATCTCTACAAGAAGCACCCATTTCATCGATGGGATGTACATGGATGCCCCCACTACCGTTGTACCACGGTAGTTTTTGTAAAAGCCCGACGTCTCCTTCTGTGATACAAGGCACATATTAACAGGCATGGTGTCTACCTTTTGTTTCAATACGGCGTTATCCATAAATAGGGATTCCGTAATCATGCGTTTTTCACTGTTAACCAGATATGTCTCCAGGGTTTTCCACGACTTTTTTCCTTTGTTCCAGGAGATAGCCCCTAGACCCTGGGTATATTCGCCACTCAAGAGCTTGCTTAGTTCTGAAATTTGGATAAAGTTGGCAACCACACCAATCAATGCGCCGGTAGGCTTGTTTACAACAGGGGTAGAAATGACAAGCTCCGGTGTTCCGCCATATCCAATGGGCAGCTCTGTAACAACCACACCTTCTTTCCCTTTCAGGAAAAAATCCTCATTAGCGCAGTCTTTACCAATTTCACTGCTATTCGTGGATGCCACAACCTTGCCTTCCGGGGATAGTACCTGGATGACTTTTATGGATTTGCTCAGGGAAAGTTTGTTTTCAACGAGGTGTTTGCTCAGAACGCCGCCAGCAATTCTCATTCCATGGTTTTTTCTCAGGAGATGTTTCCTTATGGCGCCATCACTGGAGAAATCAATGGCGCGTTGTTTGAGTTTCTCCAGAAAGAGATAGAGATTGCTTTCATGCGTCTCAGCAATGACGGTTACCGTGTCGATGATGCGTCTTTCCAAATCCGCCTTATTACGATGGTAACTCAGGGAAAAGGAAAAAACGATCGGCAAAAGGACGATGCCGACGCCAATGATGGCCTTTGTTTTTAGCGATAGGTTGAAATTGCCCATGGATACAGAATGTAAGAGGTTAATAACTGATAACGGTTCATGCGGTATTTGTAACGGCGAAAGACAGCGCCACCGGCTTTCCCCTTTTGAAGAGGGATTGTGTGGGGACGCTGGTTACCACTACGGGCAAAACAATCTTCAGCCTTGAAATTCCGGAAATACAAACTTTATGATTATAACTGTTATTACTGAATTTTAAAGAAGTAATACTTGGGAGGGCGACAACGCATACGTGTTAAGTTAAGCTGATTGTGGGTGGCAGGCCAAACCCGGTTCTGTGCCTGCACGCACGGCTCTATTATTTATCAGGGTTGTGCCGCCCCTACGGGGCTAAAACAATAGGTGTTTCTCTTTACCCACCGCTCACGCAGTGGGCTACGGTTGTTACACCCCGATGGGGTGTCTTTGTCATGCCCCGGAGAGGGGCAACACAACAGTAGCCCACTGCGTAATCGGTGGGAAAGCTGTTGTACGTTATCAAGCCCCGGAGGGGCGACCTGT
Source organism: uncultured candidatus Brocadiaceae bacterium (assembly GCA_964355695.1). Classification (GTDB taxonomy): domain Bacteria; phylum Planctomycetota; class Brocadiia; order Brocadiales; family Brocadiaceae; genus JACVXV01. The sequence goes on along the minus strand of CAYHFB010000238.1, from coordinate 150 downwards.
TTGTAGCATAAAAGCAAACAATGGTATTTAGCTCCATAGGAGCGGCCTGTTATTTTTGCCAAACTCACAACCTCATTGTTTTCCTGATGCATGTTACAGGCCGCTCCTACGGAGCTTTTATCGTGTTTTAATTCCGTTGCTACAAACAGG
>CAYHFB010000237.1:0-6241 GCA_964355695.1 uncultured candidatus Brocadiaceae bacterium | reverse complement strand
TCAAGGTTGCCATAAAGACACGGGTTTCCCGGTGCCATCGCGTCTTTGAATTGCGAAATAAAGCCGCTAATAAAGGTAGAAATTATAAATAATAAAGCGTGGTTATGTCAATAATGAATTAAAAATGACTAGGAATGCGCATCAGCCCCGCGTGCAGGGAGAACGCTTAACAGAAATGAAGGTTTTTCAGTCGGGGCGTAAGATTTTGTGCTTTTTCAGATACCATACAACAAAAAATGCCGCCGTAACAAACAGGAGAAAAATGCCTGCGCCTATTATGCTGTTTTTACTGCCCTCGTAACCCCATCGGCTATATTGATGCCTGACGATCAGGATGGTCGTTCCCATGATCCATGCATAAGGCGTTGCATACTCTTTAACGATGAGCCGTTTCCAATGGAACTCCATACTTCTGATCGTGTTTACCATGCCTGAAGGGTTCGGTATGATCCGGTTGACGCGACTGCAATAATCCTTGAATTCCTGGCCGAATTTATTGCGCAGGTAGTTTTCCTCGGCGTGGATAATTGACAAATAGGCAAACACAAAAAACGGTAATCCAAACACAACAAACAACCATGAGTTTGATACGATGCCAACACCTATGAGGATTAACAAGTTGCCTAAATACAGGGGATTCCGGCTGTGGGCGAATATGCCGCTCTGGACGAGTTTTTCCGCGTATACCTGCTTTTGCTTGCCACCACGTTTGATGTAAACCAGGCCGACCGTAAGCGCACGCAACGTCTGCCCGCTCAACGTCACCGCAATCCCGATAAAGATTTCCCATATCCTGGCTTGCTCATTATGGAAAACCGGCCACGCTTTTTCAAAGTAAAGCATCGAAAAAACCAGCGGGAAAATGGCATTCCGGTACCGAAAAAAGAAGGTTCCTGCTTTGAGCATCATTTGACGGCTACCACCCCACAAAAATTGTACCACTTGAAGAATATGTCACAATACCGAAAACCTTCCTTAAGCAGGAGATCCCTGTTTTCCAGGAGTTTGTAAGGAATCAACACGTTTTCCAGCGCTTCCCGTTTCTGGGCGATTTCCAACTCGCTGTATCCGTTCCGTTTCTTAAAATCGTAGTAATATTTTATGAAGAGCCTGTTGAAGAATGAGTCCTCACCTAAAACTTTTTCGACAAGGATGAGGCACCCGTTATCGTTCAGACCTTTCAGGATATTCCCAATCAGCATGTCGCGCTTTAACGGGCGAATAAATTGGAGCGTGAGAAGCATGGTGACAACCGACGCGTTTTCGATATGCACGCCTTGATTCAAGTCGGCGCAAAAAAGATCGTAATCCCGGGAAAATTGGTGTTCGACGAGTTTTTGCTTACACTTTGCAAGCATCTCCTCTGAATAATCGTAGCCGATGAATTTTACCTTACTCTGAATGTTTTGCCCCATGTTGAGGAGGGTGGTGCCCGTTGAGCAGCCAAGGTCGTATATGTTGGTTCCGTCAACGCTAAAATCAACGGCCATTTCAACGATCATCCTTTGCATCTCCTGATACATGGGAACACATCGTCCCAGCATGTCATCGAAAACAGAGGCAACATTCTTACTAAAAGTAAAATCCCCTATGGATTGCATGTTTTCCTTAAATATTTCATCTTTAGACATGACTAAACACTTCCAGATTTATTTAACGTGGACGACCGGCGTTATGGTGTGCGGGGATATAAAATGTATGAAGCGGCATAAACAAGGGCAAATAAACTTATGCAAAATAATTGACGATACATCCTTAACAATAATAAAAAATAGTTCTCAGGCATTTTATATGAAAAGAGATTGAATGCAAGATTTATTTTTCGTATCGGGCTAAAACAATGGGTATTTCTCTCACTCACCGCTAGCTCAGCGGGCTACGGTTGCGTTGCACCTGACGGGGCATTATGCGTGACAAACCGTCCCTAATGTTGATAAAATGATTTTTTCCCCTTATTCCGCTGAAAATGTCAAGGTGCTATTGGTAAGAGACTATAACTTTTGTGGAGTACCAATTGGTATAATAATCGGGAAAATGAGGTTGGGCTTGTTTATGGGTATTATCGGGTGGCATGGACAAGCCCTGTTTGTCCATGCCTATTCGTGCAAATTCGTGTAATTCGTGTCTGACTTTTGGAAAGGAGACGTCTATGTTATTAAAAACAGCAACAAGAATAACGGCCTGTCTGGCTATGGTATGCGTAGCTCTGTTCTGCACGCAAGGATGGGGCGGGGCGCTGACGGACGCTGAAATACAGTTGATATTCATGCAGGCACTGGATGACGCTTCCGTTGCCTTGCCGACAGAACTTGATTCGAATCTTATCTCAATCACACCCGACAATAACGAGCTTGTCTGGAATGCCGACAAGAGCAAGGTACTCGTGGTGACATGGAAAAGCCAGCAGAGTTACGACAGCACTATCAAGAATGGGACTTCAACCTCATCAAACGAAGACTGGGTGATTTGGGTAACAACGGCGCCCCAGGTTCAGAAGCTCGGACATCGGTATCTCAAGGGGCATCCTGACGCCACAAAGAACAACGTAGATTTACGGGTCAAGCAATACCTGGGGCTGAGGCCTGAGTGGGGTTATGACGTCTTCGTCGAGATGTGGGCCCGCCCGGAGAACATCATAAGGCCGTGCATGGACCCCGAGATAACCGACAAAACCTGCGGTCTCGAATTCAAAAAAACGCTTGCTAAGGTAAAGAACATAGAGAATTATCAGAATTTCTACAAGAATCTTTATTTCCAGGATTTCCACACCAGAACCGGCGGTCCATGGACCGGGATGGGTTACACCTATGACTGGGGAAACCCAGACTCTGAAGTCGGCGCCAGCGAGTTCATTCTGGTTCCTTCTACTCCGTACGAGATCAAACAAGCGGTGCCGACCATGGATTATTTCAATGACCGTGTACAGAGGTGACAAACATTTTTCATTGGTCTGCGGCGTTTTTGCGTCGGCATTTTAGTTTATTGGGAACTTAATTAAGAGGCGTAAAATATGAAAAAACCATGCGTTAGCGATGTGTTTTGCGGGGATAACCGGCGTTGTCACACCGGGAAGCCGCTAAGGAGATTTACTGCGGTTGCCGTAACGATGTTGTTTGTGCCGTTGCTCTATTCATGCTGTTCGCAATCGAACTGCCAGAAATCGGAGGTGCATAAAGCGCCGTCTACTTTACATGCCGAATTATCTCCACCAACCGCTGTGAAGGGGATGGGCGACACTATGCCGGCGCAACCAGAGGCGCGTGAACCTTCAAGCCCCTCAGCCGCCGGATTACCGTTACTAACCGCCATGAAGGGTACGGGCAGCCTTGCGCCAACGAAAGACGACCATTTCCTGTTTGCTGCTTTTGGCGATAGCCAGGGAGGCGACACATCCCGCGTCATTGCCGGCAAGATTTTCCAGGCGCTCCATGAGAACGGAAAGATTGCCTTTGCGATGTGCCTGGGTGACATCGTCAAAGGAAAAGACCCACAAGACCCTACACAAGACATTACAAAACATTTTGAAGACTATCTTACCCTGGCTAAAACGGCACAGATGCCTTTCTTTAACGCGCCGGGTAATCATGAGATGGACGATAAGAACGATATACCCAGCGAGAGAATGCACGAAATTTATGAAGCAAACGTCGCTCCTTCTTATGGCGCTTTTAATTACGGCTATGCGCGGTTTATCGCGCTGAACACGGAAAACGTCCCGCCGGAAGGCACGCCGCAGCCGCCAGTCGGCATGGAATTCAGTTTTATGAGCGATACCCAGCTAGGCCAACTTAACGCCGACCTGGACGCAAACCGGGACAAAACGCACATCTTCATTGCGATGCATTATCCTATGAAGCCGCAACGGGAAAATGACGCCCTTCGCACGGACAGCCTGGCAAAGTTGTCAAAAATCCTTGCAAAATACAAAAACATTTCTTATGTCCTTGCGTCACACGAACACCTTTATTACAATCCGCAGGATACGGGTAACACGGCAAGCGTGGCAACATTTAAGGCGGGTGAGCCGACCAGATACCTGGTTTCAGGAGGCGCAGGCGCTGAAATGTATGTGGATGAAAGTAGCGGTGGTTTTCATCACTATCTGGTTTTTGAAGTGAATGGAGACACGGTTAACGTGACAATAAACAGGGTGGATCTTTAGAAAGGTCGACTCCGCTCTATCTTGATATATAGGAATTTCAATGTAGGGACACGGTGCCCGTGTCCTTGTGTGTGAATACAAATCAGTTGCCGAAGGCCTAATTAAACTGTGCGGAATTGCTGACCGTAGCGCAGGCGTCCCAGCCTGCGCTACTTAGCATCATTCCCGGTTTCCATCAGCAACCTTTTCACACCGGCTTCGTCATAATGCAAAACGTGCATATTCCAAGCGGTTCCTGTTCGAACCTTACGGATGATGGTGGAATCTTGGCCATATCACACATTTTTTGCAGGTTGTCAATGGTGCGATAATTCAGAAACCATTTCCAGCACCATTCCAGTGCGTTCCGGCTGGGGTCATTGGGGTGCAAGTTACTCACTATGGCCATGCCTCCGGGCGCAGTCCAATCCCATGCGGCTCTCAAGAACTTGGTTGCATAGAAGTCCCCCAACAAATCCAACATTCCGCCTGCCCACACGAGATCGTAGTTCCTTTGCGTCTGTAGTCTGAGTACGGGCGATAGTTCCCACAGAAACGTTACGTGATCGGTCTTGGCTTCCTGGAGGACGTTTTTCGCGTACGCAATGGCTTTGTCCTCCTTGTCTATGCAGTGAAATAAACTCCCTGCGGCGGCGCTTCCGGCGCGCACTATCGCTTCAGCCACATCCCGGCAAGCACCACAACCAAGGTTCAAAACGGCTACGCCTCCAGGCGACTTGCCGGTGAGTCTGCAAAAGAGATTGCAGAAGTATTCTTTCCGGTTCTTTACAGCTTGAATGAAGGGAAGCCGATGTACAAACTCCTCCCAAAGCCTGTCCTGTGGTTGTAAAGGTTCCTTTATTTCCTTATATATCCAGTCACTTACCAGGTAATCCCCTTGATATCCGAGGGGCTTGTTCCTGCAATGATGGCTTATAGAGCACCTGTCGAGTTCAAAAGAGCACGTCCTGGCGCAATGGAATATGAGTTCGTCCCTTTCTTTCGGACAGGAAAGGGACAATTCGTTGATTTGCTTTAATCTGGCATGGAATTGACCATCGAAAACCTGTTGTTCTTCGGTGGTAATACGTTTTAAGTAGTCTGCCAGGGAACTGATCTCATGCCGTATTTGTGCCTGAATATCGTCCATATTGCACGAACCTCTGATTTAATTCGGGTCAAGCCGGGCGCGGGAAAATCCGTGCCTGGCTTTTTTTGTCATCCGCTTTGTAGGCAGGGCTTTCATCATATCGTAATACCGCCACAAAAAACTGCTCAAAATAACCGGTTATATCGTAAGCTCACCAAATTATAGCACAGAGTAATATTTTCTCAAGATAATAATTACACCACGAAATTGTTTATTGTGCCTTAGTGGTATACCATGTTACAGCCTTAAAAATTATTTTCACCGTTCTTGGCAAATGAGTCAGGTATTTAAGGCGACAACCTGGATATTCGAACACGGCCATTGACCGTCGGGCATCCGGTATCCGGTACCATATATTACCGGTCCGCGGCCATGCACCGGTAGTAAAAAGAGCCACAATCACATGCATAAAAAGAACCTAGTCGGAAGCAACATAAGGACTTGTCGAATAAAAGTTGGAATAACCCAGGAGGAGCTTGCCCTGAAAAGCGGTCTTTCGCAGGGATACATCAACCAACTGGAAAACGGAAAACGAAATTATACCCAAAAATCGCTGGAACTTATCGCATCAGCCCTTTCCGTAACGGTGATAGATTTATTCAAGGAAAAGGATATTGAACAAGCGGCCTCCATTGCAGAGAAGTCTGTGCTTTACCAAAAGAAAAGGAGCCATGAAAAAGAGTTTCAGGTTCTCCTGAGTAACTTGCCGGAACCCGTCGCCAACCATTACCTCACCCTCTTGAAGCTGGAGTGGGAACTACTTCGCAACAAGAAGTGAAGACGCACGACACATCAGCCCCGCCCGGAAAAACCTCATAGCGCAGAAAAGCCGCAATTTCAAAGGATTCAACCACCATCCCTTTGAAGGTGGCAAAGCCACCTGCTAAAGTTCCCAATTCCTCTAAGCAAGAATTTTTACCGTTGAAACTTTGAGGATATTTTTGTCTTTT
>CAYHFB010000236.1:0-6247 GCA_964355695.1 uncultured candidatus Brocadiaceae bacterium | reverse complement strand
ACGTTACAACCGCTTTCCCACCGCTTACGCAGTGGGCTACTGTTGTGTTGCCCCTTGGGGCATGACAAAGACACCCCATCGGGGTGTAACAACCGTAGCCCACTGCGCAAGCGGTGGGTAAAGGAGATACCTATTGTTTTAGCCCCGTAGGGGCGGCACAACCCGGATAAGCAGTTGCGTATTTGTCAAAAATAACAGGCCGCCCCTCCAGGGCTAAAGAAAAAGCAGCAACCTTGCACGGCAACTCAAACTTGAAAGATATTGTCTGCCCGAAAGCCTTGATTTCAGCAGGATGAATTGGTATTCTACCGTTCTTAACTTAACACCTATGGGGGAAATCAGCGTCCAACTCCCCACCCTGACCACCGCACCCTTCAGGACAGGGTGGCAGGAAAAAACAACTTGAGGGCATCCAACAACCCCTTCGAGGTGACGAGGAGTAAACCCGTTGTGTTTTTCCGGGCGATTTGTTTCATAACGCCTCAATTTCATCGTTGTTAAATACCAGCAAATCCGCTACATCATTGAATAAGCGATTTGTAAGTGGTAGTACACCCAACTGCCGAAGTAGGCGAAAAATACGAGTGTCAGCCAGAATGATTTGAGAAATTCCGTGTACCGGGGATTTTTTGTCCGGGACTCAAGCCCTCTGACCGCGAGCGTAATCAGCGCGGGATTCACAAAAATATCGTTCGTGCCGGGAGAGGCATTAACGCCAAGCAGGTTTATGAATATCCCCACCGTAGCGCTGGTCATGAACGAAAGGGGCATATTTTTCTTAACAAAGGCGATACTTATAAGGATCATTGCGTGTGACATTACGGACATCGCGCCATGCGGTACGCTCCGGTAGAATTCATACGAAGTAAGGAGGTATGGCACGAGAAATATGTACAAGAAAATGTCGCCGTCCTGTTTTTTCTTGTTTGCCAGTAAAAATACGGCCGTTGGCGCAAGAAGTTTCAGTATGTCATTGCTGCTCCAAAAGTCAACGCCATCCAGAAAGATACAACCAAACCCGATAAACGTTCCCACCACCAAAAGCGCACCGGCGCCAAACCCCAGTCTCACGAGTCCCCAAACAATAAGTAAAATGATAAAGGATATGAGCGTTGTGACGGATTCTTTGAGCCAAAAGACCTCATCACACACCTCCATCAGGTGTTTCGCCGCGTCAAAGAAAGGCACTATCGCGTGCGCCTTCAGATAATCAAGCACGGATGGGAGTATCGGCTCCAGGTAGTAGAATATCCAACTGCCAAAAAAGGCAAAACAAATGAGTGTTATCCAGAGTATCATTAAGAAGCCCGTGTAACGTGGGTTTTTCTTCTTAAGTTCAATCGCCCTTACGATAAGGGTGAGCAGGGCGGGATTTATGATAATGTCATTGATGCCGGGTTCGGTGTTCATACCGATCAGGTTTATCAGGACTCCAATAACAATGCAGAAAAAGACAGACCATACCCTGCTATCTTTCACCAGGATGATGCAGAAGACGAGGAGCGGATGGGATAATAACGACAGCCCCCCGTAGTGAATGCCTTTATAAACGTGAAACGCATACGAGGTCAGAAAATAGGGTACAAGAAAGATGAACAGCAGGAGGTCGCTTTCCTGCTTCTTCCGGTGCGCCAGCAGGAAGAGGACTATGGGGGCGCTGAGTTTCAGGATGTCGTTGCTGCTCCAATACTCCATGTCGCCCATCATAATGCAGGCCGCGCCGATAAAGGAGCTCACGAAGAGCAGTATTTCACCGCCAAACCCAAGTATCACAATCCTCCAGACAAACAGGAAGGTCAGCAGTGAAACGCCCGTGGTAAAGCACTCTTTGATCCAAAAGACCTCTTCTTCGTGCACTTCTATCAGGCTCGTCCCCATATCAAGGAAAGGCGCTGAAACGTAGAACTTCATTTGCTCAATGATAGAGGGAAGTATCGGTTCCAGGTAGTGGAACGTCCAACTGCCGAGAAAGGCAAAGCAGATGAGCGTTACCCAAAATATCTTCAAAAAACTATTGTACCGTGGGTTTTTTGTCTTGAATTCAATCAACCGGACAATGAGGGTAATCAGCGCCGGATTTATGATAACGTCGTTAATGCCGGGTTCAAGACTGATACCTATCAGGTTTATCAGTACCCCAAGGATAATGCTGATAGTGATGCAAAGCGCATTGCTCTGTTTCGACAGGACGATACAAAAGATAATGAAGGGTACCGATAATAAGGAGACCCCGCCGAAGTAAAAATTCTTGTAAAGGTGAAATGCATACGAGGTCAGGAAATAGGGTATAAGAAAGATGTACAGCATGACGTCGCTTTCCCGTTTCCGCTTGTGCATCAGCAGGAGCATGGATATGGGTGCGACGAGCTTCAGCATGTCATTGCTGCTCCAGTACTCCGTGTCGCCCATCATAATGCAGGCTGAGCCGATTAAGGCGCTCATAAAGAGCAGCAATTCCCTGCCATACCCCTGGACAACACCCCTCCTGACAAACAGGAAGACCAGCGCCGAGCCGGCAACGGTGAGACACTCCTTGAGCCAGAATACCTCTTCATTGCGCTCTAACAGGTCTTTGCCCGCATCAACGAAATACACCGTAACGAACCCCTTTAGTTGGTCGATGATAGATGGGATCGCCGGTTCCAGATAATGGAATGCCCAACTGCCGAAAAAGGCAAAGCAGGCGAGTGTTATCCAGAATGTCTTTAAAAAACCCGTGTATCGCGGGTTTTTCGTCCTGAACTCAATCCACCTTATGGCAAGGGTGATCAGCGCCGGATTGATAAGGATGTCGTTAACGCCAGGCTCGCAATTGATGCCAAGCAGGTTTATCAACACCCCAACGGTTATGCTGATTAAGATTGAAAGCGTCGTGTTCTGTTTGGCCAGGGTAATACACAAGATAATACAAGGAATGGTTAATAAGGAAAAGGCGCCGTAGTAAACATTTTTATAAATATGAAAGATGTACGAGGTCAGGAAATAGGGGACAAGAAAGAAGAACAGCATGGCGTCGCCTTCCTTCTTCTTCTTCTGAGCGAGCAGGAGGATGGATATGGGGGTGACGAGTTTCAGGATATCGTTGCTGCTCCAATACTCCATATCGCCCATTGCAATACAGGCGGCGCCGATAAAGGCGCTTACGTAGAGCAGCACACCCCTGCCGTATTCAAGCGCCACAATCCGCCAGACGAACAGGAAGACCAGTATCGACATGCTTACGGTAAAACACTCTTTAAACCAAAAGACCTCTCCATCGCGCGCTATCATGTGTTTGCTTGCACTAAAGAGCGGGTCGGCAATGTACGCCTTCAGTAGGTCAAGTACCGGCGGAAGTACCGGTTCCAGAAAATGAAATGCCCAACTGCCGAAAAAGGCAAAGCAGACGAGTGTTATCCAGAATATCTTTAGAAAATCGGTGTAACGCGGGTTTTTTGTCCGGAACTCAATCGACCTTATGGCAAGGGTAATCAGGGCGGGATTTATGATGATATCGTTAACGCCCGGTTCGCAGTTAGCGCCGAGCAGGTTTATCAGTATCCCAATGACTATGCTGATAAAGAGAGAGAGCGCCCTGCTCTGCTTGGCAAGGACAATACAAAAGATGATAAAAGGAATGGTTAATACGGAAACGCCGCCGTAGTAAAAATTCTTGTAAATGTGAAAGGCATACGAGGTAAAGAAATAGGGCACGAGAAAGATGAACAGCATGACATCGCTTTCCTGCTTTTTCTTATGCGCCAGCAGGAAAAGGGATATGGGTGCGACGAGTTTCAGTATGTCGTTGCTGCTCCAATACTCCATATCGCCCATCGCAATACAGGCGGCGCCGATTACGGCGCTTATATAGAGCAATACGTCCCTGCCATAATCGAGCACCACAATCTTCCAAACAAACAGGAAGACCAGCAGTGACAAGCCAACGGTAAAACACTCTTTAAGCCAGAAGACCTCTTCGTGTATGGAGATGAGGTTTTCAATTCCCTCGCGGAGGAAATCCACATTGATCATACTAGTGCATCTCCAATTGGCACAAGGCGTACACGAGAATGCTGTTTTCCCTGTGGGAAACAGCATCTTGCATCCTTATGATATAAAGTTTGAACGGCAGAAACATTTCAATCAGTTCCCGATAGGACAAACGTCCCCTCGTGTCATAACAAATTCCACTTTCCGGTGGTTATTCCTAAGCCGAACATGGTGGAACCAAAAACGGGAAGTTGTCTTCTCTCTCGCGAGTTTCCTTTACTCATTCCCATCGCTTTTTTACCTGTTTTTATCCTTTTAGCATTATTTTAATGTGTTTAGATTCTATCAGTCTTTTCAAGGCATTCAAGGGAATTTTGTTCCTAGGTACTATTATGTGTTTTGATATGGTATTATGATACGGTATTGTGTCTTCCCCGCGCGAGTGGGGGTGTTTCGTAGCGCAATGCTTAGCAAGCTTGAGGAAGCCACCGGAAGCGTTCGGACAGGCTTTGACGTGGCAAAAGGGCGGTTCCCGGAAAACGCTGTATCGTTTATACTGCCAACGGGCATAAACTACACATTCCAAAAGACCAAAGGCCTACCATAGGCAAGGGTTTTCTAGCATTTTGCGACACTTTCAAAAGTTCAAATTGTGCCCGTTCGTAGTATAATAAGTGGTGTGCTTGGCCAGGCCGCTATTTTATGGCAAGCGCGGGCGTTTGTGATTGATTCAATTAAGGGATAGCCTGATCAGCGCAAAGCCGTGACCTTGACGGCCTTTCCTTAATTAATTTTCAAGGGTTATATCGCTTTACCACCGGGAATATTTACTAGAGATAAGATACAAGATGGCGTTATCTCCCTGTTTTACGGTGACGGTAAATATTTAGTCAATGCACAATCGAAGTGTGGTGGAAATGTATGAAAAAGAGCATAGTCCTTTATGACATTGATAGCGCCATACCCAACCTCGCCCTGATGAAGCTTAGCGCTTATTATAAAATGCAAGGCTTTCGTGTTACATTCCGCAGAGACGTCGAGTACGTAAAAGCTGACAAATATTATGCCAGCATGGTATTTTCCGTCGCAAAGTCACACGAGAAAGCCGCTATTCTAAAAAATGTGTACCACAACAATATTGATATCGGCGGTTCCGGGATGTGTTTAAGCAAACGCTTGCCGCAGGAGGTTGAATCCTGCTTTCCCGATTACCAATTGTACCGGCATACGGCATACGCCGTGGGTTTTTTGACGCGGGGTTGTAATAAGCGGTGCGCTTTTTGCCTTGTTCCCAAAAAAGAGGGGAAGATTAAAAAAACTTCTTCATTTGACGACTTTGTACCCGTAGGACAGCGAAACGTCATGCTCCTGGATGACAACCTGCTCATGTATTCCGGCGTGGAAGATTTGCTGAACGAAATGACAACCCGAAAATATGCCGTTAATTTCAGCCAAACGCTTGATATACAACTTGTTGACGACCACATTGCGCAACTTCTTTATCGGATAGATTACCGAAATTCAAAATTTACCAAATCGATGATTTATTTCAGTTGTAATAGCGTCGAAACCGTTAAACGTTTTATTGAAAGGACAGAAATCCTGAAAGGTTTCGGCGAAGATAGGGTTTGTGTCGTAGCAATGTATGGATTTGACACGCACTTAAGTGAAGATTACGAACTACTCCTCATGCTCAAAAAGCTCAAGCTCATCCCCTTTCTACAGGAATATCACCCAATCACAGACGTGCCGCCACGGATACCCAAAAACTTTTTCGATATGGACATGAACGCCGTCATTCGACTTACCTTCAGATGTAACGGACAAAATTGGGAAAAGTATCTGCGTTGGCTCAACAGACGGTACTTTGAAACCTTTGGGGTGTATTATGTACCGCTTCTTAAGATTATCTACAAATACAATAACAAAACAGGTATACATCGTTATTTAAAAAACCCACCATTATTAACGACTGACCTGTACCGTATTTACAAAGACGACACCGAACCCGATGCAAAGAATATAATGCAATAATTGGTAGACCATTTTTACCTGTTTTTATCCTTTTAGCATTATTTTGATATGCTTTGATTCTACCCGTCTTTTCAAGGCATCCAAGGGGATTTGATTTTTGTGTGGTTTTATGTGGTTTGGTATGCTTTTACCATCAGGTACGACGAGAGTATGGCATAAATTTACGTACAGGAATTTCAAAGCGGTTGTAGGGACACGGTGCCCGTGTCCTTGATGTATGGGAATTTCAATGTAGGGACACGGT
>CAYHFB010000235.1:0-6290 GCA_964355695.1 uncultured candidatus Brocadiaceae bacterium | reverse complement strand
TTCATTCTGCCGGTATGTTTGATTTTGTGTGCCGTTGGAGGGTGTAAAAGCGTTTCCACCGAACCCATTAAACCGGCAAACACGGCGGACGCATCCACTGCCTCCGGCGTTTTTCCTGCCGGGGGAGGCGCTGGCGGTTCGGCGAAACCGGGCATAACCGTGAATCCGGCTGACTTGCCTAATACTCAAAGCAAGAATACCACGGAGCCTCAATGCGTGCCAAACCCTTACACCGATGACGTTATCAAGCTCAGGCAGAAGATGCATAATTTAGACCATAGGGAACCCTTGTATTGTCGTGATAAGAAGGGAGGTGATATCAATAACGAGTGGTTGTCTTAACGTGTTACATTGGTATGGAAAGCATTTATTATTAACCGTTTTAAAGGAGCTTCTGATGAAAACGAGAGTTTCAATTTCAGTAGTTGTATTTTTTTTGTTGGGATTATTTTTGACGGCAGTTCCAGCCCTTGTGGTTGCGGGAGAGGGCGCCGGAGGCACGGTGGACGTTGGTCTAGTGTTTAGCCCGTCTGATTTGCCTCAGACTGCTGATGATGCGTCCGTTATTCCTCAGCCGGCGCACATGATTTACAGCGATGAAGTGCTTAAAATCAAGCAGCAGATGCAAGATGAAAGATACCCGCTTAAAAGGGGAAGGCGTGGCGAGGAGGTGGCAGAACCTGCGGCAGACGACAGTGCCGGCATTTCTGCCGCTACGAATGCGCCTGTACTTTCAACCAACTTTGCCGGCATAGCATATACGGGTTCATTTCCACCGGACTGTGCTATTGCGGCCGGACCTTCGCACGTCCTGGTTGCTGTAAACAGAAGTTTGGCCATATACAGTAAGAATGGAGGCGCAGCGGTTTCTTCAAGCACCCTTGCCAACTGGTTTGGCAACTTAGCCTCTGATGGCAGCCCTTTTGACCCAAAAGTTGCTTATGATAAATGGAATGAAAAATTCATTGTGGTTGCGCTTGTTAAAAACGACACCACTTTAAAATCGTATTACCTCATATCGGTGTCCCAAACCAGCGACCCAACGGGAAATTGGTGGAAGTGGCGTCTCGACGCCAGGTTGGACGGGGATACCAATACCAACAACTGGGCTGATTATGACTCGGTTGGTTTCGATAGTTCCACTACCGGTGGTGTTTACATCACATCCAACCAGTTCGCATTTGGCGGTGGCTTTCAGTACTCAAAGGTTCGTATTCTGAAGAAATCGCAACTCTACACAGGCGGAAATTTGGGTTGGTATGATTACTGGAGCTATCATAACACGGACGATTCGCTTGTCTTCACCTGGCAACCGGTACACACCATGTCCGCCACAACGGGAGAATGGTTTGTTAATACCGTTAGCAGCTCTTCCGGCAATGGTGTTACCCTCTATAAAATAACCAACCCTACCGCCGAGGTACCAACAATTACCCGGGTTGGAAAGGTCGCTATCAGGGCATTCACCGCTCCACCGGATGGAAAGCAGAAGGGCGGCGCAGAATTGATTGATACGGGTGATTGCAGGCTTCAGTGCGCAGTTTTTCAGAGCGGCTATGTGTATACGGCGACCACCGAGGCATATAAATGGGGTGATAACACCACGGAATCAGCCCTACGTTATCTGAAGCTCAATGTAACTACCAAAAGGGCGACGCTGGATAAAACCTACGGGAGTAATGGCACCTATTATTCTTTTCCGGGAATTACCGTTGATTCATCGAACAACATTTACCTGATCTTCGCCCAATTCAGTACCAATCTATATGGTTGTGTCAAATTTTCGGGACGTAAGGCGACCGACAACAGAATGGGGGGGACTGCAACCCTGAAGACCGGCTCGGCTTACTACGTGCTGAAGGACACTGCCGGCAGAAATCGCTGGGGAGATTACAGCGGCATAGCGCGTGACCCTTCAACCGGCTATATATGGCTTTTTGGCGAGTATGCCTTGCCAAACAATACATGGGGTACATGGATCGGCAAGACGAAATTCTAGACGTTGATTTTCTTTGTGAGGGGAGAGTGTGCCGCAACCGGTACACTCTCCTTTTCAAAGCGGTCTTATGGCTGCTTTGCTTCAAATACCACCTCGTCACAATAACAATAAATACTTCCAATCTTCTTACCAGTCAATCCGCCGGTAATAGCACAATATCTAACGGGGTGAATCTCCCCGCCACACTTCGGACAACGCAACGGGTCTGCCTCGTAGATCTTTTTAATACAATCGCGCCACTGTTTTGACGGAATGCGGCGTGGTTTGTATTCAGATACGTCTATTATCTCGATAGCTTCACCAGTTTCATCATGCGGCTGATCGTCTGGAGTGAGATTTCCCTGTTTTTCTCGTAATCCGCGAGACTTGTTTGAATACAGAGGTAGGTCGGGCGTCCTCGCCCGACATTATGATGACAAGCGGGGACGCACGTCCTACCATTAGTAACGCACCATCTGAAATGGTTTTTCCGGATGTGCTGGGTAATGGCGGTAATGATTACTGGTTAAGATTGCCATTCTAAGCACGGATTATAAACACTTGAGGCAAGCGATGTTTTATACTGCTTTTGTCCCTGCCATGCGTTACGGTATCATGGCGCGTTGCATTACCTTAATTAATTCAATATCGTTTTCATCAAGATAAGGGGTCAGATCAAGATTTGCGGGTACCTGGGTGATCTTCTCGGAATCGGCTCGTTTAATCCATTGCTTCATGAACGCGTCATATTCGCGCCACATCAGCCCAGCCGTGCGGACAGCAGCCTCCTCGGCGCGCAGGGCGATTTGATGCGCGTATTGGTAATGCAGGTTCCACGCGTCAATCAACGCCTTTTCGGTGGCCTCGTGGATAATGAGGAATTTATCGACTTCGTGATGATGTCCAAGGTGGTCCTGGTATGTCCGCTGTAAATGGCGGTCTATATAGATTTTTGAACGATCGACACTGTAGCCGGCGAGATAGGGGACGTCGTGGTTGCGGTCAAGATGCACTTTCTTCATTAGTTCGGAAAGCGCTTTGTTCAGCATTGCCCCGCTGACAAGGGTGTCGTCGATGTTTTTGTGGCGTCCGCTCATGGTTTTCCTCCTGTGAAGGTTTTAATAAAAAAAGGGAAACGATAAATTTTATCCCCCGGTTCTTATTTTGACTTTTTAATACTTCACCAGAAACTATGACTAGTACATTGACAATTTAATAGCGAAACATCGTATGTGTTGGTAAGTGCCGCATTGTCGCACAAGCTGTCCATGTGGTATATTTCATAATTAATATGTCACGGTACTAGAGTCAAGTATATATAGCATTAAAATGGGCAAGGGGGACTGGTTTGTTAAGACTATTTACACCCTGGCACAATTAACTACGGACAGCAAAGCGTTGCCACCTCTAGCAAGCGCTTGGTCAGGCTCCAAGTTAAAGAATAGAAAGGAAGCTTGGATATTTAATTTGTTGGGTTTTGCGTCACTCAACTCCAACCATTTACCTTTCCGCAAGCACGGGAAAAGGCTCGGACGCCTCTGGTTGCTGCCTTGCCGTGTTAGGAACGACACCCAGCCCCGCACCCTCCGGCATCAACAGCCTTCCATTATCAACGGTTACTCCGAGATAGGGATCGTTGGTGACAAGGAGGTTCCCGTCAAGGTCGATGTAATCGACCAAAGAGGTCAGATGGGCCGCGGCCGTTATCGACACCGAACTCTCAATATTACACCCAATCATCACCTTCAGCCCGTGCTCGCGGGCGGAGTGGATCATCCGTAGCGCCTCGCTTATCCCGCCGCATTTCATAAGCTTGAGGTTGATTCCATCCGCAACACCGGCCAGCGCCGGTATATCTTTCGAATCTTTTACATCCTCGTCAAGAATAATGGGCAATTTGGTATGGCGTTTAACCTTCTTGAGCGCTTCCATGCTGCCCACGGGAAAGGGCTGTTCAATAAACTCAACGCCAAGGTCTTCCATAGCGTTTATTTTTTTTATAGCCTCGTCCGCCGTCCAACCGGCATTGGCGTCGATACGGAACACCGCACGGGTTATTTTACGGAGCTCTTTCAATAATTCTAAATCGTCTTTCGTTCCCACCTTGATTTTGAGGATGGGGAAGTCCTTTACCTCATCCACCTTTTCGCACATTTTTTCCAGCGTGCCGATACCAATGGTAAACGAAGTGACGCACTTCTCCGGACGGGACAGCCCCAACAGCTTGAACAGCGGTATCTTGAGTTTTTTGCCTACAATGTCGTGAATGGCCATGTCAACGGCTGCGCGTGCGGAGGAATCCTTCGGGAACAGGTCTTTCAGCCGGAGGGCAATGGCATCCGTTTGAAACGGGTCGAAGCCCTTTAAAAATTCACCGGTGAGCGCAAACGCCTTTACAACGCTTGGTATATCCTCACCGAAAAAACGGGTGGGCGCCGCCTCCCCGTAGCCGGAAACGCCGTCTGCGTCGGTAAGCACGATTACGACGTTATTCTGAACGTCGTTCGCGCCTCTTGCAATCTGAAAGGTGTGTTTGAGGGTTAGATTTAATGGGTAGGGGGAAATCTTCATGACAATAGGGGCTGAATGACGTTAATGAAATTTTCTACGCCGAACTTGATAGGATCGGTAACGGGGAGCTTCGTTTCCCGTTCCACTTTTCTGATTTCCTCTCTCGCTTTGTCCTCCGGCATATCAACGCAATTAAGGGAAATACCGAGTACTTTGCAGGGATGAACCGGGCTAGCCAATTTTTCATAAAGATCGATTAAGTCCGAAAGGGGCAGGATGGGGAAATCGTCAAAATGACGGAGCGTCTTCCTCGTCGGCTGGTGGCATAAGATAAGCCCCTGCGGCGCTGAACCGTGTAAAAGGCCGAGGGTCACCCCTGAATACGCCGGATGCACGATAGTCCCCTGCCCTTCGATGCTCAACAGTTTAGCGTCGGCGCGCTCTACCACCAGTTTTTCGGCGGCACCGGAGATAAAATCAGAAATAACGTGGTCTACGGCAATGCCGCTTCCTTCAATCATAATACCCGTCTGCCCCGTGGCCACAAAACGGGCATTGATGCCCCGCTTCCTGGCGGCCTTTGCAATCTCAATGGAGGTTACCATCTTGCCGATATTGCAATCGGAACCGACGGTAAGGATGCGCACGGTGTTTGTTTTCTTTGCGAGGCCTGCGCCAAGGGGGATGTTTTCAGGGGCTTTGCGGACGTCCACCATATCCACTCCGAATTCCTGTGCCAGCCTGGAGAATTCAACGTCCTCGCTTAAATGGCAATGGAGGCCGCTGATGACGGCGAGTTTGTTTTTAATGGCATTCGTAATGTGAACCCGCCATTCGGCAGGCAGCATACCGCCCGGAGGGGCAATGCCGATAAGGAGGGCCGTCGGTTTCAGCCTGAGCGTCTCTTCGATTCCGGCTACAATGGGAATACCCTTCCCGACTCCAACAATTGAGTCAGCCTCTTTTCCGGCATTGAAGCGGTCTATAATCGCAACGACCTCTTCCTTGCAGTAACGGATGATGCTTACGGCAGTTTTTGCCCCAAAAACATCAAATCGCCCTTCGGCTAATATAACAAGCCTGCGCTTAGTTATAAGAGGAGTCATAGAAAGATTATTTCCTGGTCTTTTTCTTTACGGTTTTTACCGGACGCTTTTTGAGAGGAAGCGGGTTGACGAAACGGGCTTTTGGGCTGACAGAAGGGCCTTTGGTGACGTGCGCTATGTATTCCTGCGCACTGAACAGCCTATCGATAATATGGGATTCGCTTGTAGTGAACTTGATAAGCCAGCCCTGTTTATAAGGGTCTTTGCTTAACGTGTCCAGGTTTTCGTAAAGTTTTTCATTTACCGCAATAACCTCCCCGGCAAGGGGTGCTACGATGTCAAGCAGCATACCATGCGACTCTACTTCACCAAATGAAATATTGGAAAGGATTTCCTCCCCGACCTTGGGAAGGTCAAGGAACAAAAGTTTGTCGAGCTTATCGATAATAATCTGTGTCAAACCGGCAGTAACAGATTTGTTGTCTTTGTGAAACCATACATGGGTATGGGTATATTTCAGATGTTCAGGTAACATAACACGATATCTCACAATAAATTATAACTTCCTATAAACTGGGCAAATGTTAACACAGGGAGACAAGAATTGTCAAGGGCAATTGAGTTTGCCTGATTTTATAGCAAAAAGCGCTATTTAACGATTATTTATGTTGTATCCGACATGCCCCCCGCCAGCGCATAGGTGTTAAGTTAAGAAATCTGTGATTACCTTAAACCACCCGTGAATAAGGTCTTTG
>CAYHFB010000234.1:4740-6357 GCA_964355695.1 uncultured candidatus Brocadiaceae bacterium | reverse complement strand
TCAAAGGCGGGGTAATTTTTATAACTGTAGCTACTGAGCGGGGTAACGTTTATAATTCAAAATAAATTCTTGAATCAAATAAATTGAGACGTAGCACCATTTTTGTGAATTCTTTAACAACCGGTATTCCTCTGTGTTGATTAAAATTGGTAATAGTTTTAACATAACCTTTGGTATCGTAATGGTGTATTGTATGCACGGTTTTTACTCTTGGAGGGTTTAAAATGGTTGTAAAAAAAGCAGCAAGGTTTTGTGTGCCGGTTATTCTGGCGCTTTTGTTATTGTCGTGTGTCTCGCCTGCCGCAATGCAGGAGAAGGGCAGTGTGGTTGCGCCCGAATCAGGGTTTACGATCCTTCAGGTCAATGACGTATATAAGATCGAAGGATTAGAGGGCGGAAACGTTGGCGGTATTGCGAGGCTACGCACGCTCAGGAAAAAACTCGAAGCCGGGGGAAGACCCGTGCTTGTGCTTCATGCCGGAGACATTCTCTTCCCCTCGGTTATGAGCAGATATCTGCGCGCACAACCGATGATCCGGGCGCTCAATCTACTCGACGGCAATCCCGCGGCGTTCGATCAAAACTTTGTCGCCGTTTTTGGCAACCATGAATTTGACGATAAGGATCCGGGGATTATTCTTGGACGCGTAGCCCAATCAGACTTCTCCTGGGTGTCCTCAAATGTCCGCTATCGCTCGACGAAGGATGCTCCGGGGGAACCATTCTCCGGCAGGCTAAAAAACGTGCACGACGTGCTCGTGCTTGAAGTCGGCAACGTACACGTCGGCATTTTCGGATTGACGGTTGACTCACAGCGTCGCGACTACGTTGCCTACGGCTACGAAATAACGGAGCGGCGCGCCATAGTCCGGGCGGCGATCAACCATTTGAAGAGCAAAGGCGCACGGGTGATTATTGCGCTTACCCATCAGGATTTGGAACAGGACAGGCTTCTTGCCGCAGACTTCCCTGAAATCGACTTCATTATCGGAGGCCACGAACATTTTTTCATTAAGGAACAGGTTGGCCGCACCTGGATTACCAAGGCCGACGCTGACGCCAAATCCGCCGTCGTGTACAACGTTAAGGTTTCTCTCAATGCCCCCGTTGAAGCAACGCCCGTAAAAGTTGATATTGGCCTGGATATAGAAAAGGACCCCATAGTAGATGAAGAGGTAAAAAGGTTACAGCAAGAGCTTTCGGATACCATTGTAAAGCAGACGGGACGCAATCCCCTGGAGGAAATTGGCAGGACTGTGTATACGCTTGAAGGAATTGAACCGTTTGTGCGCGGCAGGGAAACGGCGCTTGGCAATTTCCTTGCGGACGTTGTTCGCGAACGAATGAATACCGATATAGCTTTTGTTAATGGCGGTGGTATTCGCATTAACGACAACATTCCGCCCGGCCCCATCCGCGTCTACGACATAGAGGGCGTCTTCTATTACGACAACGTCCTCACTGCCTTTGAACTTACCGGCGCTGAAATCATTGATGTCCTCCGCAATTCGGTTTCCAAGACACATCTGGGCGATGGCCGCTTCCTCCAGGTATCCGGTATCCGGTTTAAATACCACGTGGGTGGGACATCTCAAAATCCGACCTACCAGGTTAATC
>CAYHFB010000234.1:0-4640 GCA_964355695.1 uncultured candidatus Brocadiaceae bacterium | reverse complement strand
CGGTTTAAATACCACGTGGGTGGGACATCTCAAAATCCGACCTACCAGGTTAATCAGGAAGACGTCGAGGTCATGCCCCGTGGCGCTACGGGTTATGTCCCTTTGGAAATCAACAAGACGTATTCCGCCGGCACCACCGACTATCTTTGGGAAAATGGATACCAGGATGGATATAAGGTTTTTTCACAGGGCAATAATATGGCAAGCCCCGGGCGTCTGGACAAACCACCGTCCATCGGCTTTCGCAAGGCGACCGAAGAGAAGATTGCCTCTTTGAAGGATCGAACGATCACGACTCGGATCGAAGGAAGGATTATCGCCGTACCACAGTAAATGTAATGGATAGGAATTTCGTGGTATGCTGCAAACAGGCCTTTCCAAAGCGAGTAGAAGAAAACCCAATGCCCTTTTAACGAGGGCGGATTATTTAGTTGTTGTTATGCATGACCGTGCTATAATAGCGCAGAAAGCGGGCTGTTAAGCCGTATCCCACCTGGTGGGTATCCATTTAGCAAGACCTTTGGTGGCTTGTTTGCTGCCCAGAGAGATGCATTGCAATGCGTCCCTGCACAGGCTTGGAAATTTCAAACATTAATCGAGGAAAACAACGCTATGCCTGACTACGAACAACGCAAAAGACCACAAGATATTCCTATCGATTTTAATAACATACCCTGGGGTTCAATTAAAAAAATCATACCACCCATCATAATCATCATCTTCGTTATCATCACCGGTTACACCGCCTTTTTTACCGTAAAGGCGAATGAGGAGGCTGCTATCTTGCGGTTTGGCCGGTATATAGGCACCGTCAGTTCCGGCCTTCACACCAAGATACCTTATGGGATTGACCATGTTCTTAAGGCCGAGGTCAAACGGATTTATAATGAGGAGTTTGGCTTCAGGACGATACAGCGAGGGGCAGCCTTTGTTATCGATTATCAATATAGTGATGCGCGCGAAGAACGATTGATGCTTACCGGGGATCTTAACTGCGCTGAAGTTCACTGGGTTATCCGGTACAAGATTAAAGAATTGGAAAACTATTTCTTTAACGTGAAAAACGTCCGTGAAACCATCCGGGGGGCGTCGCAGGCGGTGATGCGGACGTTAGTGGGAAACCGTTCTATTGATGAGGTGTTGACCATCGGAAGAACCGAAGTAGAACAGAAGGCCAAGGAAGACATTCAGCGACTTTTGGATGGTTACGCCTGCGGCATCGATATCCAGACGGTGCTGCTGAAGGGTGTCAATCCACCGGAGCCGGTAAAAGACGCTTTTAATGCCGTGAACCAGGCAATCCAGATCAGGGATAAAATTATTAACGAGGCTGAAGGGCAAAAAAATAAAATACTGCCCGCGGCGGAAGGAAAAAAACAACAGGTAATTAAGGAAGCCGAAGGATACCAAATCAGGAGGGTCAATGAGGCCACCGGTGACATTAAGGCCTTCCTGGCGGTTTATGAAGAATACAAAAAGGCAGAGGACGTTACCCGGCGCAGGCTTTACCTTGAAACTATGGCAAAGATCATGCCTGCTTGTGAAAGGGTGTTTATCATCGACACGGAGATTAAAGGCCTTTTGCCTGTACTTGGTCTTAGCGAAAGCGGGGTAAAAAAATGAAAAAGACAATTACCATCATACTCATCGTTGTTGCTGTTTCTTTGATATGCTTAAAGACATCATTGTATGTGGTGGACGTTCGAGTGCAGGCCGTTATTACACAATTCGGAAAACCTGTCAGAACGGTGGCCAAGCCGGGTCTTTATGCAAAGACGCCATTTATCCAGGAGATCAGATACTTCGACAAGCGATTGCTGGAATGGAACGGAGAAGCCAGCGACATACTGACTCGTGACAAGGAGAATATCGGCGTAGGCACCTGGGCAAGGTGGAAGATATCTGATTCGTTAAAGTTTTATACGTCACTGGGGTCGGAAGAACGTGGACAGCGCGTGCTGGATGAAGTGATAGAATCGGCAGTTAAAAACGTAGTGAGCGCATACCCCCTTAAGGAGGTCTTGAGGAATACGAACCGAAAGCTGGAGTATACCACAAAGGAACTGGAAGAAGCGGAAGACGCCAAAAAGGTATTGATTAACCTGGGGCGTGATAAAATCGTTGAGGAAATCCGAAAAATGGCGGCGCGTTCGCTTGAGGAGCGATACGGAATAGATCTGGTGGACGTGCGTATAAAATACATTAATTACGTCGAGGCCGTTATCCCAAAGATTTATGACCGCATGCGTTCTGAGCGTATCAGAATTGCCAATAAGTACGAATCGGAAGGGCGGAGAGAAGAGGCGGAGATATTGGGGTCTATGAAGCGGGAACTGGAGCGTATTGAGTCGGAAGGTTACCGCACTGCTGAAGAAACCAAGGGAAAGGCGAATGCCGAGGCGTTAAGGATTTACGCAGAGGCATACCAAAAGGCACCGGAATTTTACTCCTTTATCAAAACGCTTGAAACCTACGAAGCAACCTTTAACAAGCAGACACACCTCATACTTACGACGGATGGCGACTACTTCAAGTATTTAAAGAGCTTTGAGCTGGAAGGTGCGCCCGAAGCGAAGTAGGTAATGGTCACACATCGTTAAACAACAGACGAATGAAAATGCCCGGACAGAACCATCCTTCTGGAAAAGGAAGGATGGTTCCGGAGCGTTCTCAGGCAGGGGTTGGGAACGAGAAAAACATCCACACCGCTGCAAATTCACGTTTCCCGGATAAACGCACAGCCCAGATGGGGTAGCTTATACATCTTCATTAGTGCTAATCCTCATAGTTGGCAACGTGTGCATCATCTTCTTGAAAATCAAAAGTGATACCCAATTTCTACTTACAACCTTAAAGAACTAGCAAAAAATCCTCTTGATAAACATCGTGCCATAACAAGCCTTCGGCAGAAAGAAATTCAGGATTACCTTTTTATTGCCCGGATAAATCTCGTCTTCGGAATAATTAGCAACTAAATCTTCAGGTACGACCATTGCCCGTCTTTCTATACCCTTGAAAAAGCCATCCCGTATCTTTTTTGTATTAAACATGTGTGCCCTTATTTCGTGAGTCTTGAGTAACTCGGAATAAAGGATTTTGGTGAAGGTGTCGGGCATCTTGGTACTGGATGACGGCATGGGTATAACAAGGCTGCCTAAATACGCAGTTATTTTGTCGTCACCATGCGGGGGGAAAAGATAACTTCCCACAACCCCCCTGGAAGATTTCAATTGAGCGACTCCGCTCCGACCAGAGGCGTCCTGAGCCGGGAGGCTATTCTGGTTTGTATCGGGATGCATAGCGGCTAAGGAAGGGCAGGCGTTGCTGTCTTGAGTGGGGTTGAGTATCCCAGCGCCCGCTGGCAGCAGATTTCTGTGGTTCAGGGTGCCGTTAGCGAGGGCGTGTATAGTCATCCTTAAAAGCTCGTTCCACAGGTGCGATTGGTAGGCGGAAAAAAAGAGACCCATCTTCTCGTGGGATATTCTTTGGAGTATGGTGACAAATCCATTTGAGTGCTTTTCCAGATATCTGAATGCCTCCTTTTCAAACTTGCTCGCAGCCACGTTGAGGCACGCTTGCCAATTACCCCATTTTTCATAAAAGTATTTCCTGTATTCTTTTTCTTCCCGGCTGTCTTCCGGATGAATACTGGAAAAGTACGTTCTCAACGCACCGTTGTAATGTTTTTTGATTATCTTTTCGGCAATAAACCCTTGACGCGCGTCAAAACTGCCGAACCGCTGATCGTCAAAATAATTCGGGAATCCGTCTTTTTTTACACACTCAATCTCCCGTAATGCCGATGTTAAATCTGCGTCGGCAACGTCCCTGACGGTAACCTGAAAACGATTCCCGGTGATAAGGTCTGACCCCATAGGCCTGTCCATGATACCCACAAAGCCCATCGAATAGTTTTCATCGCCCAATTTCCCGCTTTCAGGCGCCGGAGGGTATGGCGACTGTTGAGTACAGGGCAATTCTTTTGCATCTTGCCTGGGAAACGGGAAAGCTGGAGATGCAACCCTTTCGGCGCTCCGCCGTGCAATTGTTATATACTGTGACGTAATGGCGTACTTATCCTTTTTGCCGCCATAAGAAAGGTCTGAGATGGGGATACTGAACGTTTGCGAAATTCTTTTTAAAACGTCAACCGTGTTCCAATCCCTCTTTTTAAGGCAGTAAACACAGAAATCCCCTTTTTTCCGCATCGGAAGGTCGGCCACCTCTTCAACAACAAAATCTTCCGACTGAACCTTTGTTTTTATCATGTATTTCTTTCCCTTTATTAGTTGTTTTTGATGGCCGTGCTGATAGCCCTGAGTCTTGATTTTACTTGAATTGCATAGGAATTACAATACCGTTGTAGGGGCGAAATATTTGCCAAATTTGGTACGAATGCATTCCGATGTTAGCAGGCCGGTACTTCGCCCCCGACGTGCATCTGCAATACAAAAGCAGCCGTAGTCCTGAAAGGCGAGAGGATATAGCGGGGGGTGGCCTTACACGCCTAGTTGGTAGGCTGGAGGCCATAGCCACCAGCCCCCACTCGAAGATTCCTTTATCTGATGGGAAGACAATGTTGAGCATGAAATTAGTGCGAACGGAAGAAGAGGCATTTCTTTTGTGTCACAGCGAAGCAA
>CAYHFB010000233.1:0-6365 GCA_964355695.1 uncultured candidatus Brocadiaceae bacterium | reverse complement strand
GCCAGACATTGACGATAGCGTCGAATTGTTTGTGCAATTGAGTTATCAGTTCCTTGTTCATTAACAAACCCTCCTATTCCCCAACACCCAGATATCCAAGATGTTTCTCCATCTTGTCCCTTACCTCAACAAGTTCACCACGCCAGAAACGGTTGTAACGGTCACCTCCGGCCTGTTCCGCACCCCATTTATCGAGCGAAAAAGGTGGATTGGCAACGACAACGTTGAACTTCATGAGCCGGTCATTCTCCACCAATGCCGGATTGGTCAGGGCATTACACCATTCGATGCGGGCGCTATCCATGCCGTGCAGGAACATGTTCATCCTTGCCAGTTCCCAGGTGCTGCCGTTTACCTCCATGCCGAACAATGCGAATCACTCTGATAGTACCGTAGTCTACAGGTTCTATTTTTCCCCGGAATTGATAGCCAGGTTGAACATCGGTAATTTCTGTAATCTTCTTTTTCATACAGAGTTAACTGCGCTTGCTCCAGCTCTTAGCATGAGTGGGTACCAAAGACTCTGCGATTGCCAAGCAGGGCTTTTTATTGTCATAATTAAATTGAGATTCTTGTTAATACAAACAGATGCAGTATCTGCCATACCTGAGAATATAATATAGTGGTTCCCGGCGTGTTTGTTAAGTGTAATCATTGAAGTATTCTAAATACCGCAACACAAAAGATGTTTTTAGGGACGAAGGCAACGTAAACTATTTATGTGGATGGTCACGTGCGAGTATACCATGGCAACAAGGTCTCTTTACCCAAGCGGTACCATCCCTTTGTAGGTTGCTTTGCCACCTTCAAAGGGATGGTGTATACACTCAATGCCTTTAGGCTGGGGTGCTGGCTACACGCCAAATCCGGGCTTTAGCCCTTGACGGCACGCAACCTGGCATTCTTCACGCTTCGTTCATACCCTTGAGTAGCCGGCCATCTCCGCACGCCCTATTCCTTGCGGGGCGTGAAATGATGTGTATAAACCTGTGTCTCTCCCTGCTATAGAGTATCAGGTACTGGTATTTCTCCTTTACTTTGTTTTTTATTTCATGTTTAATATTTTTATTATAGTAAAAGGTATTCATAATAATATAAGGAGAAAATAATGGCTAAATTGGAAAGGGCGCTTATCAGCGTTTCCGATAAGACGGGGATTGTAGAGTTTGCCAGGGAATTACAGCGCTTAGGGATGGAAATCGTTTCCACGGGCGGGACTTCCAAGATGCTGAAAGACAACGGCGTCAGGGTTGTGGAAATATCGGAACATACCGGGTTTCCGGAGATTATGGACGGACGCGTTAAGACGCTCCATCCAAAGGTTCACGGTGGGTTGCTGGCATTAAGAAACAATGCAACACACCAAAAACAGATGAAAGAACTGGGTATTAAGCCCATCGACATGGTAGTGGTAAACCTCTATCCCTTCGAAAAAACTATCGCCAAGGCTGGGGTAAGCCTGGAAGAGGCGATTGAAAATATCGACATCGGCGGGCCTTCCATGATCCGCTCCGCCTCTAAAAATTACAAGGACGTTATCGTCGTGGTAAACCCACACCGGTATGAATTTATTATCGAAGAACTCAAGGCCAATCACAACGATGTTTCAGAAAAGATGCGCTTTGAACTGGCCATTGAGGCATTCAGGATGACCGGCCGTTACGACCGTATCATCGCCAACTACTTCGACGGCCTGGATAAAGAAAAAGACGGCTATCCAACAGCCCTCTCCCTCGACTACAACAAACGGCAACCCCTGCGCTACGGTGAAAATCCGCACCAAACGGCGGCTTTTTACGTGGAAGAGAACGTTCAGGAACCTTGCGTATCAAATGCCCAGCAGTTGACGGGAAAAGAGCTATCCTACAACAACATCATCGACCTCAATGCCGCCCTCGAACTGGCAAAGGAGTTTGAACGCCCTTCGGCAATCGTGATAAAGCACACCAACCCTTGCGGCGTGGCGTCAGCCCAAACCCTTGCGGAGGCGTATAAAATGGCATACAGCAGCGACCCCATCTCCGCGTTTGGATGCATCCTGGGACTGAACAAGGCCGTGGACGTTGCAACCGCAGAGGCCATTACGGAGCCGGGACACTTTGTTGAGGCCATCATCGCCCCGGAGTTTGAGAAAGAGGCCATTGAAATACTGACAACGAAGCGTAAATGGGGAAGCAGCTTGAGGCTGTTAAGGACAGGTGTGTTCGCCCCCAACGCAATCGATACCCGTGCGTATGATATGAAGCGGGTAGTCGGGGGAATGCTTTTACAAGGGAGGGACTTGTCCCTTTATAATCCGGCGGAACTCAAGGTTGTCACCAAAAGGCATCCGACGGAGCAAGAAATGGCCGATCTCCGCTTTGCCTTTACGGTTTGCAAGCACGTTAAGTCTAACGCCATTGTACTCGCCAAGGATGAAACGGTTGTGGGCGTCGGGGCCGGACAGATGAGCCGTATTGATTCCACAGAAATTTCCATAAAAAAGGCGGGGCAACGTATCAGCGGTGCGGTAATGGCGTCCGACGCGTTCTTCCCTTTCCGTGACAGCATTGATGCGGCAGTACGGGCAGGCGTAACGGCGGTTATACAACCGGGCGGTTCAAACAAGGACGAAGAATCAATTGCCGCCGCCAATGAACACGGCATTGCAATGGTATTTACCGGACAACGGCACTTCAGACACTAAATCATAAGCCTCATTTGGGAGAATTTTGTGAACAAATACATACCGCTTCTCTGTATTCCCTTATTGCCTTTTTTAGGATGCTCTTCCACGCCAGATATGGCAAGATACAAGGCAGACAATGCTTCAAGCCAACGGTTGGAGAAGAGGATCGATGACCTGTCGGGCACGATTACTCTCCTGGTAAACGACGGCAACCGGCTGCACAATGATTTAGTAGAGGTTAAGGCGCTCACCATGGGCGTCCAGCGAAAGACCGATGGACTGGCAACGTCCTTAAGGGATTTGGAAGCACGCCTGGATGGCGTCGTTTCATCCTTAAAAGAAAAGGCCGTGGCGGCCTCGTTACCACCTGCAAGCAACGCGACGCCCGATCAAACACCGTTTACAGACTTAAGCAAGCTGCTGGAAAAGGTCATAACTGACGTCCAGCAAGTGGTAAGCAGTGAGAAAAATGGCGCTGCCGCCAGAGAACAAACAAAGCCGTCATCCGCCGGGGGCGTGCCTGCGGTAGAAACCAAAAGCGCCGGTGCGGATAAAAAAGAAGACATGCAGAAGGAAGCGGTAAGACTGGTAGTTGAAAACGTGCCCAAAGCACCTGAAGAAAAGAAGGTGATTGAAGCGCCTGTTGTTGAGCAGGAATTGGCGGCTACCAACACGGCAAATGTTCGGGAAGTGGCTAAGGTTTCAGAAGAGGTCGCAAAAATAGAGGCACAGGTAGCCGTTGCACCACCAGCCGGTACCCCAACTACGGCGGTTAAACCGGTAGCCGAAGCCGCGCCGAAAGCACCTGAAGAAAAGAAGGTTGAAAGCATACAAAAGGGGTCAGAAACCGTAAAACAAGCGAGCGAGCCGAAGGCCGACGCAGCCCCGCCAAAACAGGACGCCGCCGTTGCCAACCTGCTCAGCGATCCGTTCACAAGAGAACCCTATTTGAAAGAAGCACTTGGCCGATTAGCGGAAAAGGTGTTCCCTGATAACAAGGGCATACGGTGGAACATCATTAGCTTTGAACACAAGGCACATTTGACCCATACGGAAGCAGAACCTCTGGAAGCCGACCTGGGCTTTCCGCGTTTTAAATTTGTCGTATCCTTTAAAACCCCGGAAACCCCCAATATTATTGGGACATACAGCTTTACCAAAGGCCAGTACACCCCCTATTTCCCAAAAAAGAAATAGGTACCCGTGCCGGAACACAACGCACCGTTCCCCACAGAACCAGATATGCAGCCAAACGCAGGGAGACGGCGCCCGTGTCCCTTTGGCGCTAAGTGAAGGAACGCGCTCATAGCAATCATAAGTTGCAATTAACAAAAGATCGAATGTCGGGCAAGGAATAATGAACGTCGAAGGATAAGTATACTTCATCTTTCGAAAAATCCTTGTTCAATATTCGTATTTCAAATTTGGTTGCAGCCAGAGGCCGCGCCAGGAAATCGGTGGTTTCAAGTTTTTATATTTTGTCTTATTTGTAACTACTCAGGTCTGTCACACGCAAAGCCGCAAAGAGCGCAAAGAAAGGCATAATCCTGCAAGCCATAGACAACTCGTTCAATTATGTTCCTGGATATTTGATGTATCGTAACTCCTCAGCAGTATAAAGAAATAATACAAAAAACCACGGATATACAAAACCACGGAGACACGAAGAACACAGAGAAACACAGAGAATTTCTCCGTGAAACGCCGTGATATCCGTGCCTCAGTGGTAATTAGAGAGACAAGGGTTGCTGATAAATTTTCGTGGTGAAAACATTAAAGAACAAATGGTGTCTATAGTCACAGAAGGATTTGCACAGTTGCCCAAAGATTAATCTCCGTGAAACTCCGTGCCCTCTGTGTCTCTGTGGTGAGTAGTTACTTTATTTGTGTAAACCATTCTTCGTGACCCAATGATAATTCGTGAAAATTCGTGTAATTCGTGTCTATCCATCGTCTAACCTTCCCTACAGGAAACCACTACCATGCCAAAAAACCAATTTGGACTTATAGGATTAGCCGTTATGGGGCAAAACCTGGTCTTGAACGCCGCCGACCACGGTTTTCTCGTCTCCGTTTACAACCGCTCAGCAGATAAAACCAATGAATTCCTTGCAGGCGAGGCCAAAGGTAAAAGCATCACCGCCGCCTACACTCTAAGGGAATTTGTGGACAGCCTGGAGCGTCCCCGCATCATTCAAATCATGGTCAAGGCCGGCATAGCAGTTGATGAGGTTATCAACCAGTTAAAACCGCTGCTCGACAAGGGCGACATCGTTATCGACGGCGGCAACTCTTTTTTCCCCGACACCGAGCGGCGGGCAAAGGAATTAGAAGCAGTCGGCCTGCGCTTTATTGGCATGGGCGTTTCAGGCGGCGAAGAGGGCGCACGGCACGGCCCAAGCCTCATGCCCGGCGGTACGCGCGAGGCTTATGCCTTTATTGAGCCTATCATGACGGCCATCGCCGCAAAAGCCCCGGCGGACAACGTCCCCTGCGTCGCTTATATAGGACCGGGTGGGGCAGGCCACTACGTGAAAATGATTCACAACGGCATTGAGTATGGCGACATGCAGCTCATTGCCGAGAGTTACGCCCTGCTCAAGGCCGCTATCAACCCATCGGCGGATGAGTTTCGCCAAATATTCAGCGAGTGGAACAATGGGGAGCTGTCCTCCTTCCTTATCGAAATCACGGCAGACGTTTTTTCTAAAATTGATGACAAAACGGGCAAACCTCTGGTTGATTTGGTACTCGACAAGGCGGGACAAAAGGGCACGGGCAAATGGACCAGCCAAAACGCCCTCGACATCGGCGCAGCCATCCCCACCATAACAGCCGCAGTGGATGCGCGCTATCTCTCTTCATTAAAGGATGAGCGCGTAGCCGCCTCCAAAATACTCCAGGGACCACGGGGCGCTTATACCGGCAGCCGCCAAAAGATTGTCAATAGTGTGCGCGCGGCGCTCTATGCGTCCAAAATCTGCTCCTACGCGCAGGGAATGACCCTGCTCAGAAAGGCATCGACCGAGTACCATTACGACCTTGATTTACACGAAATCGCCCGGATATGGCGCGCCGGCTGCATCATCCGCGCAAGACTACTTGACGTCATCATGCACGCCTACCGCCGTAACCCGGCACTGCCCAGCCTGCTCGTAGACGACGAACTAAAGCTCGCCATTCAGAATAGCCAGGACGACTGGCGTTTCGCCGTGAAAACAGCCATAGACCTGGGCGTACCGGTGAACGCCATCAGCGCATCCCTGTCCTACTTCGACGCATACCGCACAGAGAACCTCCCGGCCAATCTCATTCAGGCCCAGCGTGATTACTTCGGGGCGCACACCTTCGAAAGGATTGACCAACCGGGGATTTTTCATGCAAACTGGAAGGGATAACGAAATCGTTAGCCGCGGATTTTTTGCCGGTTCACCTTGTAGCTCAGGGCTTCAGCCCTGATGGACTTTTGCATCGCCCGTCGCGCTAAAACGTGACAATGCGCGGTGTTGGCGCAGGGACACGGAGCCCGTGTCGTTGGTAGCGCAGGCGTCCCGCCTGCTGTTTTTTAAATGCAGGCGGGACGCCTGCGCTACAAATACGGTCGCCGTAGGCCTAATTTTACGTACAGGAATTTCAAAGCTATTGTAGGGACACGGTGCCCGTGTCCTTTTACGTGTGAACACAAATAAGTCGTCGA